>CANQPT010000007.1 GCA_947625805.1 uncultured Clostridia bacterium | reverse complement strand
CCCTTTTACTGCTTCTATTATACCACTTCTTACCTAAAAAACAAAGCCCTTTTCAGGACTTTGTCTTCAGGCTGAGAAGGGCGCTTTCGCGCCCTCCTTTTGAATATCAAATATCCCGTCTTGTGAAAGAATCAAAGGCGGTATATCCAAAGACCAGTGTCGCCACTACGAGATAGACAAGCGAGAACGTCAGGCTTGGCGTGGGGACAGAGGCGGACATAGATCCGAATAAGCCCTCTGATGAGTCAAACGGGAAAAACGCATTAAAAAGATCCAGATGCTGAATGGGTAAAAACTTGATCCACTCACCACGGAACAGTCCGGTTTGCAGGAAAGACGCCCCAAGGTTTGAAAGATAATAGCAGGCGATCGAAATCCCAACCGATGCGGCGGTGTTGCGGGTAAGAGCGGACAGCATCATTGCAAAGGCGGCCATGCCCAGCGCCGGGATAAGATCGACAAAGATCCGTGCCAAGAGGTAGACCGCGCCCGGCAGTGCGTGCGCCGTGCCGTTCACCGCATAAATATAGACCGGAAGATTCGATATTCCGAAAAAGCAGGAGAAAGCCGCCGTGGTGGTAACAAAACAAAGGAGCGAACCGACCACGCCCACGGTCAGCAGAGCCAGCGCCTTTCCGGCAAAGATCTGCGAGCGTCTGACCGGTGCGATGATCAAGCCCTTGACCGCTCCGCTCGAAATATCCCCCGAGATCCCGCTGCCCGCCAAGATCAGCAGTAAGAACAGCAAGAACGAACAACTGAGTCCCTTTGCCAGGCTGACCACGGTCTTAACCATGTCCTGCTCTGTCGTTTTGGGAAAGGTCTCGGCAAGTCCATGCTCAAACTTGTATTCGCAAATGGCGATCTGATCAATCAATTGTTGCTTGCGCTCCCGGTTGAGCGGACGCTTTTGCCCGGCTAAATCGTACCGATTGTAGAGAAGCCCGAGTTTCGCATTTTTCCATGTATCGACATCCGGGCAATCGTAAATTTCGCCCTTTGGATCGACCTGATAGGTGTAATCCAGCCCCTGCTTTTCGATCGCCTTTTCCTCGTCCGACGCACCCTCTGCCCGATCGACCAACTCTTTCTGCAACGCGATATAGTCCTCATATTTTTTGTCTTTGAGGATTGCCTCGTAGGTTTTTATCGTATCCTCATAAATCAGATCGCACTCGCCGTACACCTGCATCGACGCGCGATAGACAGCAAGATTCATCGCACAGGTATCGAGATAATCCGGGTAAGAAACGTCGTCACACCCGCTTTCTTTCAGCAGGCAGTAATACTCGTATTGCTCGGTCACATGATATAGTTCATCTTGCACTTCCGCGTATTTCTCATCTTCTTCGCTAAGCGTTCCAAGTTCGGCGGAAAGCGCTTGTTTGGACGACCGGCTTTCCTCGATCGCCTGATCAAGAGCGCTTCGGTCCGTTTTATAATTGCCCGAGTCCTGCTCGGAAAAATATATGAGTAAGCGCATACCGCCGCACAATAAGAAAGTCAGAGCAACCATGAGAATGCAAAGCACCATCACAAACACCCGACGGGTGATGCGCGCCATCTCATTTCTCCACAAAATCATTATTTTACGCATCTTTTTCTCCTCCCATGATCCGGATATATGCGTCCTCAAGCGAACGGTCGACCCGCTCGATCCCGTACAGCGCAATACCGCCGTCAACCAATTTTTTTGTCAGTGCCGGGACTTCTTCCTCCTCTGCCCGCAACTCGAGAAGATTTCCCTCGCAGGATAAAATCCGCTCCTGCTCCTCGCCCAGCGCCAAATCCACCGCCTGCCCCTCTCCGATCCGGAAGCGGTAGCGGCTCGCGCCGGCGTGCATGAGGGTTTCAACGCTTTCCACCCCCAGCATACGGCCGCGTTCGATCATGCCGACCCGATCGCACATCATCTGCATTTCAAACAACTGATGACTGGACACCATGACCGCCACGCCTTGCTCGTGCGCAAGGCGTACTAAGATCTCACGCAGTTCCTTGATCCCTGTGGGATCGAGACCGTTGGTAGGTTCGTCTAAGATCAGTACCTTTGGCTTGTGCACCAGCGCCTGGGCAAGTCCGATGCGCTGCTTCATACCCAGCGAATACCGCTTGACAATGTCGTTCTGGCGCTCGGTCATGCCCACCAGTTCGATCACCTCGTCGATGCGCTCCTTTGGGATCTTGCCGTGCAGGCGCGCATACATCTCAATGTTTCTTCTTCCGGAAAATTCCTTGAACATTTCGGGATTTTCCACGATGCCCCCCAAGCATCCCATTGCCTTGGTGTATTGCTTTTTGTGATCGTACCCCGCCACGCGGATACTGCCCGAGTCAGGGGTGAGAAAGCCCATGATCATTTTGATGGTGGTAGTCTTTCCCGCTCCGTTGGGGCCGAGAAAGCCAAACACCTCGCCGGCATTCACCGACAGGGACAGATCGCTCACGGCCCTGTGAGAGCCGAAGGCCTTATTCAAATGCTCAATATGTAAAAGTGCTTCCATTCCGCGATCCTCCCCCGTCATAAAACCACAGGTCATAATAATACAGTTTCCATTCCCCGTTCACCTTTTGCAGAGAAAACTCCGCAAAGATCCGGCCGGTATAAAGTGCGTCGGCCAAGTCCCCGTCCGCTTCTATGTTCGTACTTACGGGGGTGGTCACGACAGCGGTATCTCCCTCAAAGTACACCGATTCCATGCGCGTAAGTGACAGAACGGCAGAACTTATGCCGCCGCGCTCTTCTTGCAGTTGGTACAACTCGCGCAGCTGTGATGCGATCGGTTCATATTCCCGTTCATCTGCGAAAAATTCTTTCTGATGTTCCTTTGCCGCATCTTCCGCCGCTTCCGGCGTATCGGTCAGCGGAAGATCCTTTTGCAGTACACCCAAATAGGTCTGCAGCAGGTCTTCGATCTGTGCCCTGTCCTCTTTGCGCGCAAAATGCAGTCCGGTCAGATAGCAGGCGATCCCAAGCACCAACGCGATGAGAATGACCAGCCCCCGATTGATTTTTTTCAAAAACGTCATAACTCTCCTTCTTTCTTTGCGGTTTATAACCGTATTATTCGTATTAGTACAGATATTCTATCACGCATTACGTCTTTTGTCAAGAGAAAAAAGTTGATTTTGAAAAATATTACCACTAATAACTGCAAAACGTATGTTTATAATAATAGCAGAGCGCGAAATCAAGTAGTGCTCGATGATATAGATTGATGCAACAAGACACAAGGAGTAAAGAAATGTCTAAGAACTCTAAGAATGTCGTGCCTGAAGCAAGAGCTGCCCTTGACAAGTTCAAGATGGAAGCTGCAAGCGAAGTCGGCGTTAACCTGAAAGACGGTTATAACGGCGACCTCACTTCCCGTCAGGCCGGCTCGGTCGGTGGCCAGATGGTCAAGAAGATGATCGAGAAGTACGAGAACGACATTAAGAGCAAATAAGTTCACTTATTTGCAAAGAAAGGGACCACCCGGCGGGCGGTCCCTTTTGACTGTTTTTGATTTATGCTTCTTCCTCGACGTAGAACAATTCTAAAACCAATTCGTAAAGCGCGGCTTCATCGAGTATAAATTCGGCGTATTTCTCACCCTTTACGACCTGACCCGGAACGGTATGGATACGCATATTCTGTGCCCCGCCCAGATAGTTGACCGCAAGATAGGTGACCTCGCCCGGCGTAATATCGGTGACCATATAGCCGTTCAGCGCATTGTAAAGGTCAAGCGGTGTGCCGACGCTGCGTTTGGTTTGGGCGACCGCCTTGTTGACAAATGCACTGATAAAGGCCATCTGCCGCTCCATACGGACGTTGTTGGAGTCAAGGACGGCGGTATCCCGCGCGCGCACATACCGTAGCGCGCTGTCCCCGGACAGAGTGACCGTATTGTCGGTTTTACGGGTGTAATTGTCGGCGTACTCGGGCACGTCGACCCCGCCGACCGCGTCGACCAGTACGCCCACTGCGTCTAAATCGATCGCCAGATAGGACTGGATCGGAATACCGTACAGCAGTCTGGAAACCGAACGCAGAGTGTTCTCGCAGCTGCTCTCCTTTCCGTCGCCGTAAGCGTAGGAAAGACAGAGCTGCATCCGTTCTGTGCCCACGAGCGCCCCTTCGGGAGAGTAAACGTTCACCTCGACCATGCTGTCCCGCGACACCACCACCAGATCCACACTGCCCTTTTCGGTGTCCAATACCGCAAGGTAGACAGCGTCCGCCTGTCCGTTCAGACCCGCATCGTTCTGCTCGTCAAAAGTTTCTTTATCGGTGCCGATCAAGAGAAACGCAACCGTATTTTGATTATAACGGTATCGCTTTCCGTTGTACCGCACCACAGTACCGTCGTTTTCCATCTCTACACCCGAGGGAGCAGTGACCGAAAAATCCTCCGATGGAACGGTCAGTGAGTTTTTCCCTTGATGATACAGTACAGCGACTGTGATCGCACAAATGAGCACGGTCAACAGGACGAGCGAGACAAGTCCGATCAGAATGCCGATGACCGCCCGCTTGATACGTCTTTTTTTGCCCCCCGGAGTTTTGGGGTCGGTG
This sequence comes from uncultured Clostridia bacterium, assembly GCA_947625805.1. Lineage (GTDB taxonomy): Bacteria > Bacillota > Clostridia > Oscillospirales > CAG-272 > CAKSEI01. Next base: position 54,713 of record CANQPT010000007.1, on the reverse strand, counting down.
TTATTTGGTTGGCTGTTCATCAATCAACACCCCCTGTACAAGATATCTTCGCTCAGGATCGCTGGTCTGCACGCAGGTGCTCAGTGTAAGCAGTCGGTCGTCGGTGGTCAGTTTCACGTCCTTTCGCACATTGCGGTTCATGGATCGTGGATCCATGCAGGATTGCAAATACTCCTCAAAGACCGCCTTATCGTCAAAATTGAAAGCCTTTAGAATATGGCGATTGTCATATTCATAAGCCGCAAAAATCTCATAGGTCAAAATCTTTCCCGGAAGATATATGTATATATATCGGTTTTGATCGAAGAAATCCGCGTCGCGGAAATCGTGCAGCGAGCCGAAAAAGGTACCGTCGAACATATAGTGTCCGTACAAAATCGTATTGGGATCGGAAAAATCCTTTTGGTTCAGATATTGAGAGAAAATGCAGCCGGATACGCTGTAAGCGCCGGTAAAGTCGCGCCGCAGGTAGTAGTTCTCCTGCTCGTCGCTTTGCAATACGGGATAGTCGATGGGAGTTCCGGGCACCTTGATCCAAGCGTAAATATCCGGATTGACCTCCGTAAGTTCGGAAAATTCGATGGGATTTTCCGGCAGTTCCGGCTCGGTAGGCGGCGCCTCGGTGGGCGTCTCTTCCGTCGGCTGATACGACGGCTGGGTGGCGTCCGAATTGCGGTAGGGATCGAGATCTCCCTCACAGCCGCGCAGGCTGAGTACCAGAAAAACCGTGCTTACGGCAAATATAAGAAAAGCGAGTACGGCAAGAATCCGCCATAGGATTTTTCCCATTTGATTTTCTCCGAAAATAAAGCCCTACCCGCAATGCGGGTAGGGCCGATTTTTCCAAGTGTTGTTTGTTATGCGTTGGTAACGGCACGCTTTGTCGCATATGCAGCACCCGCAAGGGAGCACAGTGCGAGAATTGCAAAGACTGCCGGATTATTACCGGTCGCGGGAGATTTATCGTCGCCCGAGGGAACCTTTTCCCCGTTCAAAGTTGCTTTGAGGTCAGAAAGGGGTCTGACCACGAGAGTGGGGGAGTCAAGAGAACCGGAAACAATCTCATACTTACCTTCGATTACCCAGCCCTTAAAAGCGGACTCGTCATCCGTGGTGAATGTAATAGTACCGTCTTCGTTTTTCGTGTATGATGCGTGACTTCCGTTCACGGTAACATTGAACTTTTCGCCGGGATTCTCCGGGCTGTCCTCTGCAAAAACAGGAACAGAAATTGCAAGCATCAATACAAGCGCAAGCGCCAAAGCAATAATCTTTTTCATGGTGTATCCTTTCATAAAAACTTTTTTTGCTGTCTCTTATTATAGTCTATTCTTTTGCCCTTGTCAAGTATTTTCCAAAAAAATTTTTTAAGAGCACAGATAAACCTACAACTTCTGCAAAAATTCCCGCATTTTTTCGGTTGCCGCCAGCAGATGCTTGACCGAATAGGCGTAGGAGATACGGGCAAAGCCCTCTCCGCCCGGCCCGAAAGCGGTTCCCGGAATGATGGCCACGCCGGCCTCATTCAACAAGCGTTCGCAGAATTCATCGCTGGACAGGCCGAATTTACTGATATTCGGGAAAACGTAGAAGGCTCCCTGAGGCTCAAAACAGGGTAAGCCCATTGTCCGCAGCTCGTTTAACAGCAACTTTCTGCGCTGATCGTACTGTCCGGTCATGTAGGCGATATCCTCGTCCCCGTTTTTCATAGCCTCGGCCGCCGCCAACTGGCTGATGGTGGGCGCACACATGATGGCATACTGATGGATCTTGAGCATCTGCGCCGTGATCTCGGGCGGAGAGAGAGTATAACCGATCCGCCATCCGGTCATGGCATATGCCTTGGAAAATCCGCTGGCGATGATCGTGCGCTCCCACATACCGGGCATAGACGCGATCGAACGATGTTCCCGCCCATAGGTCAACTCGGCGTAGATCTCGTCCGAGAGCACGAGAATGTCGGTATCCCACAGCACCTTTGCAATTTCACGCAGGTCGTCTTGCTCTAAAATCGCGCCGGTGGGATTGTTGGGAAAAGGCAGGATCAGCATTTTGGTCTTGTCGGTGATGGCCGCGCGTAACTGGTCGGCGGTCAGGCGAAAGCGATTTTGCTCGGTGCACTCCACATAGACCGGCTCACCGCCCGCCAGAGTCACGATCGGCCCGTAACAAACAAAAGAGGGTACCGGGATGATGACCTCATCTCCCGGAGCGACACAGGCCCGCACCGCAAGATCGATGGCCTCGCTTCCGCCCACCGTGACGATGGTTTCGCGGGCGGGGTCATAGGCAAGGCCGTACCGGCGCTGCATATAGCGGCATATCTCGCCGCGCAGCTCAAGCGTGCCGCTGTTGGATGTATAATAGGTCTTTCCCTTTTCGATCGAGCGAATGGCGGCGTCGCGGATGTGCCATGGGGTGACGAAATCGGGCTGGCCGACCGTCAAACCGATGACGTCCTTACGATCCGAAAGCATATCAAAAAACTTGCGGATACCGGACGGCTTCATCTCCACCACCTTGCGGGAAAGGATCTTCTGATAGTCCATTCAGATATCGCGCTCCCGTTCGTCCTCGTCGGGTGTGCCGAAGATCACGCCCTTGTCTTTGTATTTCTTCATGATAAAGTGGGTCGCGGTGCCGGTCACCGTGTCCATGGAGGCGAGTTTCTGCGCCACAAAAAACGCGATCTCGCGCATGGTCTTGCCCTCTACCACCAGAGAGAGGTCATAGGAAGCGCCGGAGGTAAGATACAGGCTCTTGACCTGCGGAAAATCACTGATGGTCTGCGCCACCGCGTCAAAACCGGTGTCAGGCGCCGGGGTGACCTTGAGTTCAATGATCGCCTGCACAAATTCCTTGTCGGTTTTATCCCAGTCGATCAGCGCCGGATATCCGAGAATGACCCCCGCCTGCTCATACTCCCGTACGGCGGCGACCACCTCGGCCTCGCTCATGTCGTTCATGGCGGCAAGCTGACCTGCGGACAATCTTCCGTTTTCTTCTAATTGACTTAAAATTCGCTCCATGGTTTCCTCCGCTTGTAATTTGTATATTATACTGCATATCGGTGCAAAAAGCAAGTGTCAATTACGGTTTTTGCCCGACCCGAAACTGCCGATAATGATTTTTGCATGGCAGATCCTATTTCAGCGTAGTCATGTTGGCAAGTTCGGCGCTCGGGAAATACATTGACAGGATCACGTCATACCCGTAGCCGAGATCACCCAAATCCTTTGCCCCGTACTGGCTGAGTCCGACTCCGTGTCCCCAGCCCCGACCGACAAACACGAAATTTCCGCTCCGCCCTTGTGCGATCACCGTGCGACGGGTGGTTTTGACCGCAGCCGCTTGCAGATCGGGAAGGGCTTCCACCGTCCGTCGGGCGGCAGAAAGATCCACAGTCGCACCGGATGCCGTCATGATCCGCAAGGAAGAAAGGTCGGTATAGGTTGCCCCGGTAGTGCGCAGACTGCCCTCAGGCAGGATCTGATCACCGTAGGCGGTGCGCACGGCAAGGCCGGTCATCTGCCGTTTGGTCAGGTCAAAATCGTAGGTATAGTCGGTCACACTGAGAGATTCTCCCCCGCGTCCCACGACAAAATTCGCGCTTTTGACAAAAGAAGAAAGGGCTGTGCGGATCCGGTCGCATTTGCTGATGGTGATGCTTTTTCCGTTGACGTCGGTAAAGGTGATCGAGTTCACATAGGTCGAGTTTTCGGCAAGAGAATTTACCTTGATCCCGCTGACTGCGCCGGAAAGACCGGTATAGCCCTTGCCTGCAAGCGCTTGATAGAGCGCCTGCCCGTCCGCCTCGGTGGTCCAAGAGCCGTTCGAATAGGAACTATACTTTTCCCATGGGGTCGGAACGGCCGAAAGATAGGGGAAAGAGGTCCCGCCCCACACGTCGTACGCACTGGCGGTACACCCTCCGGTAGAGGAGGAATAGTACGCACCCACGGGGCGGCCGGCATAGGTCAGCACCATGTGGCGGGTGTCGCGCACACACTCCCGCACCGTATCGGTAACTCCGTCCACTCCACGATAGACCTGACAGTCTGTGGTCGCGCAAAGATCAAAGCCGTAGTTCGACTCGTGCTTGCCGAGATTGGCAAGGGTATAGGAGCGCACACAGACCGCAAATGCCTTTTGGGTTTCCTTATTCCAGGAGCAACTGATTTCATAAGGGAGCACGCCCTCCACGTAGGTTTCCAGCGGCAGAACGTTGGCCACGGTCATGGCGTCCCCCGAACGGGTAAAGCGCATGACGCCGTCGTAGGTATATCCGTCGGACAGGCCGGTATAATACGGTGCAATTGCCTGTATACCCAACGACATGGCAGAGGTTCCGATAAATTCAAACACGGAAGCGCCGCCGTCGGTCACGGTCAGCGCAGAGGCCGTGGGAACGGCCACCGTGCAGTCCACGGCGTAATCCCCCTTGAGTTTTTGCACAGCCGCCTCGGCCGATGCGCGGTCGGAAAACGACCCGGCACGCACGCACAAGCCGCTGTTCACAAAAGCGGGAAAAGCAGTATAGCCCGCCTTCCGCGCGATCTCTCTTAATTCCGCATACTGTATCGTGAAATCCGCGACCCCCTCATCCACCGGGAACTGCACACGATAGACGTCCCCCGCGCTCTGCACGGTCAGGGCGGACGCACCCTCTTCGAGCAAGGCGGTAAACTCGCCCGTATGTACGTACCCGAGCGAGAATCCGCCGGGAGCGGAAAGGGTGCAGTTTTTCGGGGCCGTACTGCCGTACAGAAGCCCGATCGCCACCGTCTGAGAGGCGGGATAACTGCCTGCGGCAGAGGTGCCGGAGGGGAGCAGTGTGATCACAAATCCAAGCACCAGTAACGCCACTAAGATCAGGCAGACAATGCGGACAAGAAGTTTGTTATTCAATGGTATACGGCCCTCTCACCATAACGTACGACTTGTCAGATACCACGATGATACCGCGCCCGTCCCCTCGGGGAACGATCACCTGGTGATTGACCGCGACCTGCTGTCCGTCGTACAGTTCCGCACCCGCCGTCATGTCCGAAAGACCTTGGGTGGTAAAGGGCGAGATGGCGTTGACCTTGCCCGAGCGAATGACCAGCTCGGCCGAATCGGTGGGCATCAACCGCTGTCCGCGGGTCAGATAGACCACCGTGTAGGAGCCGTCCGCGCCGTTCACCTGCTCCTGCACCCACGGTTTCAGATTGTTTTCCACGTAATCAAGGGATACAAGCGTGGTAGATGCGTTTTGGGTGGCACCATACACGCCCACCGTGACCGCCGCGCAGATGCAGAGCGCACATAACACAAGCAAAATGCTCTGTTTATTCAGTTTCATTGTTTTTTTCCTCATTTGCTTTTTGTTCTTCGCCGAGCGTAAGGGCCAGGCGATCGATCCTGCGTCCCAAAGGAAGAGCCGCCGCAGGGATCTTCAGTTTCTTAAAACCCTTTGAACCGTCCGGACCGCACATATGCCCGATCTTGTCGGTGATCAGGGTGACCTGCTCGCCCCGCTTGGGCTTTAGCACGGTCACGCCTTGGCTGGACCGGGTGGTCTTGACCGGGATGAGTTCGCTGTTTACCACCATGCACCGGTTTTGATCGGTTCCGAGAAATATCTCGCAGGGCGCGCCTTCATAGATCATACCCGCGATGGGCGACGCATCGGAGTAGGCTCCGGTCAGGCGCTTGCGGTTGGACTTGGTAAAGTAGGCGGCCACCGGGATGCGGGCACACTTGCCGTTTGCAAAGGCAAAGATGAAGTTGACCCCATCGATATATTCGTGCACCGCCTTCATGAAGATGACCCGCTCGCCCTCGTCAAAGCCGAGTTTTGCGGGCACGTAGTCACCCAAGGCCGAAGCCTTGACCGGATCGAAATCGCTCACCTTTGCCTTATAGACCTGGGCACGGTCGGTAAAGAATAACAGCTCGTCGATATTCTCGGCCTCCTCCATACAGCGCAGGCGGTCGCCGTCCTTATACTTCTGCTCGTCGTTGCCCCGCAGGGATTGCAGGGTGTTTTTCTTGAAGTACCCGTCGCAGGTGAGCAGCACCCGGCAGTTGTAGTTTTCCACCTCCGGCTCGGCAGGGATCTGCTCGAGCAGGTCGTCGTAGATGATCTGAGTGCGGCGTGGCTGGCCGTACCTTTTTTTGATTTCCTTTAACTGATCCGCGATATACGCCTTGATCTTCTTCTCGCTTGAGAGAATCCCGGACAGTTCTGCGATCTCCTTTTGCAGGCTCTCGATCTCCTGCACCCGGTTGAGGATATATTCCTTGTTCAGATTACGCAGGCGAATCTCGGCGATGTACTCGGCCTGCTTTTGGTCGATACCGAAGCCGTCCATCAGGTTGGGCACGACGTCCTTTTCGTTTTCGGACTCCCGCACGATGCGGATGGCCTTGTCAATGTCGAGCAAGATCTTGCCAAGACCCATGAGCAAATGGAGTTTGTCCTCTTTTTTGCCCTTGTCAAAGGTCAGTTCGCGCCGCACGCACTCCACCCGGAACCCGATCCACTCGGACAGAAGATCCCGTACGCCCAGCGTGCGCGGAACGCCGTTTAAGATCACGTTGAAATTGCAGGCAAAACTGTCCTCCAGCGGGGTCTGGCGAAACAAGCGGGCCATCAGCTTGTCCGGGTCTGTGCCCCGCTTGACGTCCAGGGTCAGTTTGAAGCCGTCCTTGTCGATCTCGTCGCGGAAGTCGGTCACCTCTTTGAGTTTGCCGTCCCGCAACAGTTCGGTGATGGCTTTCATGATCAATTCAATGGAAGTCGAGTAGGGGATCTCCAAAATATCAATGCAATTTTCGTTTTTATCGTATGCGTACTTGGCACGCAGACGCACACTGCCCACGCCTTCTGTGAAAATGCGGGTCATCTGCTCCCGGTTGTACAAAAGGAAGCCGCCGCCCGAGAAATCGGGGGCTTTGATGATGTCCATCAGCGCATCTACGTCGATATAGGGATTTTTGAGTAAAGCGATCGTCCCGTCGCACAACTCGGCCAGATTAAAAGAGCAGATATTGCTGGCCATACCAACCGCGATCCCCTTGTTTGGCGAAAGCAGAATGTTCGGGAAGGAGGTCGGAAGCAACCGGGGCTCTTTCATGGTACCGTCGTAGTTGTCGATCATATCGACCGCGTCTTTGTCAATACCGCGGAAGAGTTCGGCACAGAAAGAATCCAGTTTGACCTCGGTATACCGGGAAGCCGCATACGCCATCTCGGAGGAATACTGCTTTCCGAAACTGCCCTTGGAGTCCACGAAAGGGTGCAGCAGTGTCTCGTTTGCCCGGGTCAGGCGCACCATCGTTTCGTAGATTGCCGCATCGCCGTGGGGGTTGAGCCGCATGGTGGAGCCTACCACGTTGGCGCTCTTGGTCCGGCCGCCGGTCAGCAGTCCCATTTTATACATCATGTATAACAGTTTGCGCTGAGACGGCTTGAAGCCGTCGATCTCCGGCAGTGCGCGGGAAACGATGACGGTCATCGCATAGGGCATATAGTTTTTCTCGATGGTTTCGGTAATCGGCTGAGGCACGGCGGGCGCGGGAGGCGCGGTCACCGTACGTTCAATCTCTTTGGATGCTTTCTTTTTGGCCAAACTTATATCCTCACTTCAGAAGAATCACTTGAAAACCCGCCGCCTTAAGCAAACGGTTGAACACCGCAAGGGACATACCCTGCATATCGGGTAAGAAAGAGTAAATTTCTTTGATCCCGGGATGTGCGTCAAACGCGCGCAGTGCATCAAACAGCGCGTGGGCATGGGAGGCGGCGTCGTCCCGTGCGCCCAGCGAGCGCACAAGGCCTGCCTCCGAAAAGCGCCCGACGTCCTCGTCATAACAGAGCACGCCGACCTGCGCGCTCAGACGGTCGGCAATGTAGGCCGCCGCCCGGGCGTGTTCGCCGCCGATCAGGGTCACGGGAGATGCGGGCGCATAGTGCCGATATTGCATTCCGGGGGCCGCAGGGCGCTCGCCGTCGGCTAATTTTTCAGTCACGGCACGGTCGATCCGTACCTCGCCGCATACCGTACATAACTGTTCGTAGGTCACAGCGCCCGGTCTGCAAAGGGTCAGCGTATCCGGCCCGTCGATGCGCACGATGGTAGATTCTACTCCGATCTCACAGGTCCCGCCGTCCAGGATCATGTCTATCCTGCCGTCTAAATCCTCCCGCACGTGGTCGGCGCAGGTGGGGCTGGGTCTTCCCGAAAGGTTGGCGGAGGGGGCCGCCACTGGCAGGCCGGCGCGGGCAATCAGTTGGTGCGCCAGCGGGTGAGACGGGACCCGGACGGCGACCGTGTCAAGACCTCCCGTCACAGAGGACGGAATGCAGTCCCGCTTGGGCAGAATCACAGTGAACGGCCCGGGCATAAAGGCTTCTGCCAAGCGCTCAAATAAGGCGTTTGTGATGCAATACCTGTCCGCGTCTGCGGCCTGCGCCAGATGCACGATCAGCGGATTGTCGCCGGGTCTTCCTTTGGCAAGGTAGATGCGCTCTGCCGCGTCGGCAAGCAGGGCGTTGCCCCCAAGGCCGTATACGGTCTCAGTGGGAAAGGCCACCAGCCCGCCCTCTCGCAGTAAGGTCGCCGCCCGGTCGATATCGGCTTCTGTTCCGTAAAAAGTTTTCATGCCTGACTGTTTTTGAGTTTTTCCGCTGTGTCTGCAGTAATCAGCGCCTCGATCATGCCGCCGATCTCGCCGTCGAGAAAATTCTCAAGGCTGTATAAGGTCATATTGATGCGGTGGTCGGTCACCCGTCCCTGGGGATAGTTGTAGGTGCGAATGCGCTCGCTTCGGTCGCCCGTGCCCACCTGACTTTTGCGCTCGGAGGCGATCTTTTCGTGCTGCTCGGCGCATTTCATATCGTATAGTTTGGTTTTGAGCAGCCGCAAAGCCTTGTCCTTGTTCTTGTACTGACTGCGCTCGTCCTGACATTCCACCACGATGCCGGTTGGTTTGTGCAGAATGCGGATGGCAGATTCGGTCTTGTTGATATGCTGACCGCCCGCGCCGCTGGATTTGCAGGTTTCGATCTCCAGATCCGCCGGGTTGAGTTCGACCTCCACGTCCTCCGCCTCGGGCAGCACGGCTACGGTCACGGTGGAGGTGTGGATGCGTCCCTGCGTCTCGGTTTCCGGTACACGCTGTACCCTGTGCACGCCGCTCTCAAACTTGAAGCGGGAATACGCCCCCTCACCTGAGATTAAGAAAGAGACCTCCTTGTATCCGCCAAGGCCGGTTTCGTTTGCGCTCATCATCTCCCAGCGGAAGCCCGCCCGCTCGGAATACATGGAATACATGCGGAAGAGTACGCCGGCAAACAGCGCCGCCTCTTCTCCGCCCGCGCCCGCGCGAATCTCAACGATGACGTTTTTGTCGTCGTTGGGGTCGCGGGGCAACAGCAGAACCTTGATTTGCTCAAGAATCCGTTCGCTTGCCGCCTTGGTGCGTTCAATCTCGCTTTCGCACAATTCCCGAAGTTCTGGATCCGGCTGCTCGGAGAGCAGCTCCCGCGCCTGTTCCATCTCGTCGATGGCCGCAGTATAGGCTCTGTATTGCTCTATGACCGGCGAGAGGCGCTTGTGCTCCCGCATCAGATCGCGAAACCGCTCCTGATCGGCGCACACCTCGGGGTCGGAAAGCAACTCCCCGATCTGCTCAAAGCGCGCCTCTGCGGCCTTTAGTTTTTCAATCATTGAAAGAATGCCGCGATCGCCCGATGGGTCATATAAAGATCACTCTTTGCGATCACCTCGTAGGGTGCGTGCATGGAAACCACCGCGACGCCCAGGTCGACCACGTCGATGTTCTTCTTGGAGATATACATGGCGACCGTTCCGCCGCCGCCCACGTCGACCTTGCCCAGTTCTGCCGTCTGCCAGACCACGCCCGCCTTGTCAAAGATGTTCCGCACATAGCCGACAAACTCGGCGCTGGCGTCGTTGGTGCCGCTCTTGCCGCGTGCGCCGGTAAATTTGGTCAGCACCACGCCCTCGTTGATGTGCGAAGCATTGCGCCGCTCGAATACCTCCGGGTAATTGGGGTCAAAGGCCGCATTGACGTCGGCCGACAGGCACTTGGAATTCATGCGGACCGTGTTGGGATTGCCGCCAAGAGAGCGCGCCAACTCGTTGATGATGTCCACGAAACACCATGTTTTCATGCCCGTGTTGCCATCGCTGCCGGTTTCCTCTTTGTCGGCTAAGATCGCCATGCAGGTGTGCCGGGAATCCTCGGTCTCAAAGAGCGCGGTCAGCGAGGGATATGCACACACACGGTCGTCGTGACCGTAAGCGCCAATCAAAGAACGGTCAAAACCGATCTCCCGCGGCCGGAAGGCCGGTACCGCGCTGATCTCGGCCGACATGAAGTCCGCCTCGGTAATGCCGTATTTTTGGTTGAGCAGGTTTAATAAATTGAGTTTGATGCGCTCGCTCGCGTCCGCGTCCGGATAGGGCTCGGAGCCGATCAGAAGATTGAGCGACTCGCCCGAAATGCCCTCGGCCATGGTCTTGCGCATCTGTTCCTGAGCAAGGTGCGGCAGAAGATCGTTGATATAAAAGACCGGATCGCCCTCGTCCTCACCGATGTTGAAATCAATGGTCTGTCCGTCCGCTTTGGTGATCACACCGTGCAGGGAGAGCGGAATGGCCGTCCACTGATACTTTTTGATGCCGCCGTAATAATGGGTCTTGAAAAAGCCCATGCCGCCGTCCTCGTAGACCGGGTGCTGCTTTAAGTCAATGCGCGGAGAGTCGATGTGGGCGGCACTGATGCGGATGCCCTGCTCGATCGGCTCGCTGCCGATGCGGAAGAGGTAAATGCTCTTGCCGCGGTTGTTGAAGTAGAACTTATCGCCGGGCTTGACCGCATCCCCGAACGAATATGCGCGATAGCCGCGCTCCTCCGCCATGCGCACAGCGGCGCGCACTGCCTCCCGCTCGGTTTTCGCCTGTCCCAAAAAGGACATATATCCCGCCGCGTACTGCTGCATTTGCGCACGCTGGGCCTCGTCCATTTTGTCGTAAGCGTTGTCCTGCTTGAAAAACAACTTTTCCTTTAATTCTTCTGCTTTGGTTGCCATTGGGTCATTCCTCCGTGAGTGTTTGATAGATTCGGGCGGCCTGTTCCCGCACCGGATCGCCGTCGGCATTGCGGATGATATAATCCGCGTGCCCGGCGAAAAATTCGTCGTCATACTGCATGGATATGCGCTCTTTTGCCTGCTGTTCGCTCACACCGTCCCTCGCTTTGATCCGCGCAAGGCGGGTTTCCATCGGGGCGGTCACCGCGATCACCGCGTCGCACCGCGCGTCCATGCCTGCCTCGTACAGCTGCGGCGCGTCTATTATCACAACTTGATCCTTGTCTTTTATAAAGCGATCGATTGTTTCCTCTATTTTTTGAATAATGTATTTGTGGGCAATTTTGTTAAGTCGATCAAGCGCCGCGCGATCGGAAAAGACAATGCCGCCCAGCGCCCCGCGGTCGAGCGTTCCGTCCGCACGCAGGATTTGCCGCCCGAACGCCTTTGTCACCTCATCAAGACACGCGCCTCCCGGCTCATAAATTCCCCGACAGACCTCGTCCGCGTCGATGATTTTTGCGCCAAACCCGGCAAAAATTTTCGCGACATAACTTTTGCCCGAGCCGATCCCTCCGGTAAGTCCGACGACCTTCATGATCCGGCGCTCTCGTATGCGCGCTCCATCACCCACTGCACGTGCGCGCCGTCGGTAAAGGAGGGGGTCGCCTGCACGCCTCGGTGCACACAGGAAAGAAAGGCATACATGCTGCCCAGATGCCCCCGCAGCCAGCCCACCGGCGCTTTTGCGCCCGGAAAGGTGCCGCCGGGCAGGGGGTATCTTCCCACGCACTCGATGCGGGTGAAGCCGCGCATACCGCCCAGTGGCGACTCGGGAGCCGTCCCGTCGTAATAATATAAATAGTTGGGATTCATGAGGTCAAATCGCAGCGCGCCTTTCTCACCGTAGATTTCAAAGCGCAGGTCATCGTTGGTGCCGGGAGCGATCTTGCTGGCCTCGACCGTACCGACCGCGCCGCACTCAAGCGTTCCGATCAGATAAAAGGCCTCTTCGGCATTGGTCTGCCACGGCTTCCCGTCTACGCCCAAGCGGGCGGGATAAGCAATCTGCGCTTTGCCGACGGCGTCGGTAAACGCACCGCATAAGTAATAGATCAGATCAATGGCATGAGAACCCAGATCGAGCAGTACTCCGCCGCCGTAATCCCGATCCTGTTTCCAGCCGGCAGCCCGCGCGGTATCGACAGCGCTGCTGTGCAGATAGGAGGCGTGGAAAGACAAAATCCGGCCGAGGCGCCCCTCGTCCACAATCTCCTTTGCCCGCCGGACGGGGGCAAGAAAGCGGTTGTGAAAGACCACCTGCGCGGTAAGCCCCCGCACCGACGCAAGTTCCGCGATCTCCTTGGCTTGTTCGTAGGTAACGCACAGCGGTTTTTCGCAATAGATATGTTTGCCCGCCGCGATGGCCTTTTTCAGGGTCGGATAATGGCAGTGATTGGGCGTGCAGATATCGACGACGTCAATACTTTGATCGGCGAACATCTCATCCTCGTTTGCATACACACGCCCCAGCCCGAACTGCCGCACGGCGGTCCGCGCGTTTTCCTCATGGGCGCAGCACACGCCCGCGATCTTTGCCTCAAAGGGCAGATCCCGGTAAAAGAAATTCAGGTTTTGCACCGCGTATGCGTGTGTTTTTCCCATAAAGCCGAATCCGAGCAAGCCGATGTTCATACTGTATCTCCGCTGACGATATTTTTTCGAATATATTATATCACAAAATCGCTGTATTTGCAAGAACCGCGCAAGCATTCCCCCTTGAGGTACGCGTCCTGTCAGCCGCCTTGCGAAATTCCATGCGAGCCGCGCAGCGGCAGGATAGGCCGAGGGGTGCGGTGAAAGTCCACAGCAAAAAACCGCCTTGCGGCGGTTTTTTGCGGGATCGTTTATTCGATCGTGTTCTGATAGCGCATCAGAATGGTCGCGACCTGCGCGCGGGTGGCAGAGCCCTTGGGATCCAGCAGGGTTTGCTCGCCTGCCTTAGTTCCGGTAATCAGTTCTGCGGCGTTGGCCCATGCCAAACCGTCCTTGGCAAAGGCCGAGGTATCCCCGCCGTCCGGATATGCCGACAGATCGGCACGGACGCTCACGTCATAACCTTTCTTTTCCGTGTAACGCAAGAGAATGGTGGCCATCTGTTCGCGGGTGATGTTGTTGGTCGGAGAAAACACTCCCTCGCCCGTACCGTTGACGATATCATTTTCCGAAGCCCACAGTACCGCGTCGGTATAATACTTACCCGCAGGTACGTCCGTAAAGGGATTGGCCGCGTTCCCGATCGCCGGGCTGCCCTCCATCCGGTAGAGCACGCTGACCAGCATCGCCCGGTTCATCGGGCCGCTCGGCTTGAACAGGGTGTCGCTGACGCCGTTGAACAGACCGTTTGTCACGGCGTACTGCACGGCCTCATAGTACCACTTGTCGCGGACCACGTCATCAAAGACGTCCGCCACCTTGGCAAGTTGCTTTAGTTCGGTGACGTCTGTCTTTGCATCGCAGCGGGTGCAGTGACGGGATTTGCTGCCCGGCGCCTCCTCGGTAGCGGGAGTGTCCACCGTCCACTCGTCTGCAAACGCATGCCCAAGCGCATCTGTGCTCCGTGTTTCGATCTTACCGCACACCCGGCACTCACGCTCCTCGCTTCCCTTTTCGGTACAACTTGCCTGAGTCACGGTCTCCCACTCGCAAAAGTCGTGCTCACTCTGAGCCGGGATCTCCCGCCGCTCGATCTCGCCGCATACCGTACACTCGCGCTCTTCCAAGCCGGGCATGCAGTTCGCCTCGGTCACGGTTTCCCACTCACCGAAAGTATGTCCGTCCGGGCAGAGTCCCATGGTCACGAAGTGGATTCCGTGTGTCTTTGCATAATCTTCCGCGTAAGAACCTCTGTATCCGTAAAAGATGACGTCTGCGCCGTCAAAGGCCATCTCCCCAATCTCGGTAACGCTTTCCGGAATGGTGACGGACAACGTGACACAAACATCCGAAAAGGCCCGGTCCGCAATGGCCGCACCTTCCGGGACGGCAACCGCATCCTGCTCGCCGATATAGTCCACTACCGCCTTGCTGCCGTCGGCATTTTTTGCGAAAACAAGCCCCTGGGAGTCGACCTCGGCGGCGGCGCCCCAGTATACAACAGCCGTCAGATTGCGGTTCCAGGTGTCGTGCCACCCCTCCGGCCGCCCGGCTGCCCCTGCCAGAATATATTTCATATGGGTGCAATAGAAGAACGCATCTTCTCCGATCGTGCGCACGCTTTCCGGAATGCACACGCCCGGCAGGGCCATACAGCCGGAAAACGCCTTTTCCCCGATGGAGGCAACGCCGCCGCCGATCGTACAGTCGGTCATAGACTCGCAAAGATAAAAGGCAAAATCCGCGATCTCGCTCACGCTGTCGGGGATCGCGATCCGCTCTAAGTCAAAGCAGTGATAAAACGCATATTCCCCGATTTGGGTAACGCCGTCCGGAATTACAGCGCTCTTTAGGGAAGTACATCCGTTAAAGGCATAGTCGGCGATATTGTCCGCTCCCTCGCCGATGACCACTGCCAGGATATCCCCGCAAAAACTGTGCCAAGGGGCTTGAGAGTTATAACTCTCATATTCCATTTTGCCGTTTCCCTCAATATACAGGGTCTGGGTATCAGATTCAAAGCGCCATGTCAGAGTTTCTCCGCACGCACCGCTTAACTCCTCCGCCGAGGCGGCAAAAGGCGGGGCGGACAGGGTGCACAGTATCAGTGCAAGCGCAAGCATAAGAGAAAGCCTTCCGGCTACATTCGATTTCATTTGCGATTCCTCCGATCGTTTTTTCTCATTTTATCACAATTTGTGTGCCGCTGTCAAGAAAAACAGACCGCGGCGCCGCCACGGTCTGTTTTGCTTTGATTCTGTTACGCCATTTTGTTCAGCGCGAGTGTGAACTGGCTCTTCTTCCTTGCCGCCTTGTTTTTGTGCATGACGCCCTTGGCCACGGCCTTGTCCGCCATCATGACGGCGTTGGTGTAAGCCGCCTGAGCCGCAGCACGGTCGCCGGACGCGATCGCAGCGTCAAACTTCTTCACAGTGGTCTTGAACGCGGTGCGGAACGCCTTGTTTTGCGCCGCCTTGGAAGCATTGACCAAAATACGTTTTTTTGCCGATTTGATATTCGCCATAGAAACCTCCCTCTGTCGCGGGAAAACCCGCATACGAAATTAAGATATCCCACGTACCCGCGTCCGGCGCTGAGAGGGTCGCCGCCGTCACGTACGCATATTTCAAATTGCCATAGTATTCTATCACACCCGGCAAAAAAAATCAATAGCTTTTTTTATTTTATTTGGAAAAAACGGGAAAATCAATCCAAATATGCCTCTACCCGGTGAATGGAAAAGCCCTTTGCGGAAAAATTGTCCTCATATTCGGTGTGAATATTGTCCGCCTCCCATTTGCTTGCGTGAAGATCGTCCGTTCGGTTGCGCAGCAAAAAACCGCTCTCTTCAAACTCCTGCAAAGAAAACTCGAAGAGCTGGACGTTATCGGTTTTGAACAAGATCGCACCGTCCGGCGCAAGCAGTTTTTTATATTCCGCAAGAAAGGTGCGATAGGTCAGCCGACGCTTGGCGTGCCGCGCCTTGGGCCAGGGATCGGAAAAATTCAGATAGATCCGGCTCACCCGGTGAGCGGGAAAGTTTTCGGAAAGGCTCATCACGTCCCCCAGCATAACGCAGGCGTTCGGAGTTTGGGCCTCCCGCAGTTTTTCCGCCGCCAGCAGCGCCGCGCCGAATACCCGCTCGATGCCCACGAAAAACACGTCCGGCTCCCGTTCTGCGCTTTCCAGCAAAAAAGTCCCCTTTCCGCAGCCGATCTCAATGCGGAGTTCTTTGCCCTCGCACGCCTGCTCCATCTGCCCGGAATCCAGCAGATAATCCGCGCAGGCCTGCATACGGGCAGGACCATTTTTCTTTTTTCTCATTCTCATATTGAAAAGCACCTCGAAATTTGATATAATATGTAAAAAGGTATTATTTTGACTTTCCACCAATATATTAACACAAATCCATCTTTTTTTCAACAGGCTATGGAGGTAGCATGAACCGGCAAGATTTTTATCTGAACCTGGCGCTGGAGCTCAATCAATTGAAAGTTCCTCCGGAACTGATCAATACGCATATCGACCAATTCAAGCAATATCTGCAAACGCTCACCGAGGAGGACGCGGAGAAACAGATCGCGTCTTTCGGCGACGTCAAAAAACTGGCGGCAAACATTTACCGTTTGCTGTGCGGCTCCGACGCGCCCGCCGCCGAGGAGGTGCAAAGCCGGCCGGATGAGCCGCCGGAAACGGTGTATGACGCCTTTCGCGTGGAGGACGGGGAACCCGAGGAGCCCGGGATCACCGCTCCTGCGTCCTCCGAACTTCCCATCCAAGAAACGCCCATTCTCCCTCCGGAAGAGGAGATAGCGGAAGATGCGCTGGAACTGGATTTTAATATTTTCGATCTGGAGGAATACGTCGCGCCCGATCCCGCGCTTTTTGAAGAGCCCGGGAGCGCAAGCCCGACGCCGGCCGCCCCGGCGGACGGTCCCGCAGACGTGCGCACACCCGAAGTCAGGACCGGGCGTCAGGCGCCCGCGGAAGAGTCAATCAAACTGTTCCACGGAAACAACTCGCCGCTTTTCTGGATCTTATTCTGCATTACCCTGCCCATCACCCTGCCGCTGTTTATCGGAATTATGGCGGCATTCGGCTTCACCTATCTGATCATCGCCCTGCTTGTCGCGATCACGTTTATCCTGATTTTTGCCGTGGCCATCGCGGGCGCTCTGCTTGCGCTGACCGGGGGGCTGTACGGCGTCGGCCGCCTGCGGGCGGCAAACGCCGCCATCGGCCTATTTGAACTCGGTCTTGCCGTCGCTATCACGGGCGCCACCATTCTGCTTGCTTACATCTTCACGCAGCTTTCCCTGCGGCTTCTGCCCAAACTGTTCGTCTATCTCACCCGCTTGCTGCGGTTTTTCCTGCGGCACCTGCTTTTGCTCATTCAGAAAATCAAAAAGGAGTGCGCACATAAATGAAAAAATCCGGAATTATCCTTTGCTGTTTTGCCCTTGTTCTGGTCCTTGCGGGAGTGATCCTGTGCTTTGTCGGCAAGGGAATGGGCGACGTGTTTGACAATACGGTCATCAGCAAAGAGGATCACACCGTCCAGACACCCATCAACACCGCACTCAATTATATTGTCGTCGAGTACAGCGACGTCACGGTCAACGTATACGGCGGTGCGGAAAGCGATTACATCCAAACGGTCAACATCGACGAGGCGCAAATCGATACCTCGCGGGCGTCGGCGATCACCATATCCGATCAGAAAGATTTTCTCTCGATGGCCTACGACACCGTGACCAATTTCAGCGGTCTGCGCGGCATTCTGTTTCCCGGAAAGAGTTACAGCGGAGAAAAAACCGTCAACATTTACCTGTCCGGCGCTTACAACGTGACCCAGTTGAAATTTCACATCGGGAACGGGACCATTCAAGTGCAAAACCTGGATTCCAACACCGATTACAGCCTGCGCATCAGCGGTGAGGGAAACGTCAGCCTCGATCAAGTTTCCACAAGTTCGCAGATCCACGTGGAAACCGGCACGGGAAATATCACCTTAAACTCTGTGAGTTGTCAGTTGCTCTCCGGAAATATTCATACCGGAAACCTGCACTGCTATGAACAGGATCCCGGCGGGCATCTCTACGAGTTGGCCTGCGAAAACGGTATGGTCTATCTGCTCGAGCAGTCACAGGGAAACACCTATACGGTAAGCGACGCGGACGATTCATCGAAGATTCAATTTTCGGTGATCAACGGAAATATTCACTTAAATCAAGCAGAAAAATAAAATTTTGCATAAACCGGCGAGTGCGCGGGCATACTCATAGCAGTACAAACAAAGGAGTTTTTGCTATGATGGACAGAATATGCCTGATCCTCTCGATCATCGGCGGTCTGAACTGGGGAAGCATCGGGCTCTTCAAGTTTGATCTTGTCGCATGGCTGTGCGGCGGTCAGAGTTCGGTACTCAGCAGAATCATTTACGTCGTTGTGGGGCTGTCCGCACTCTGGTGCATTTCTCTGTTGTTCAGAGAACGCGACCAAGTGCTCGAGAGATCCCGGTAACAAATGGCAAAAGCGCCGTGCGGCTAAGCCGCACGGCGTTTTTGGTGCTCCTGCGGAGAATCGAACTCCGGACACCTTGATTAAAAGTCAAGTGCTCTACCGGCTGAGCTACAGGGGCAAGCTCGTACCGTAAAATAATACCACAACTCGCGGCATTTGTCAATAGGTTTGCGGCAAAGAAATCCCATCAAAACGCAAAAGTAAATTCACCCGGAGACGCACTGAGGCCAAAGCGCCTTCAGCCACTTGAAAATTGAACGGATTTATGGTATACTACTATGCAACGCGCCCTGACGGCGCGATTTCCCGCTTCATACGGTTGAAACCGTGCCGCAATATAAAAGAGGTAGAAAATGCAAGAAACGATACAAGAAAACAAAATGGGCGTCATGCCCGAGGGAAGATTGTTGTTTACCATGGCCATGCCTATGGTCATCTCCATGCTGGTACAGGCGTTATACAACATCGTGGACAGCATTTTCGTGGGTATGTACGACCCGGAGTTCAACTATGCGCTTGCCGCAGTCAATTTGTCCTTTCCGATCCAGAGTCTGATGATCGCGCTGGCGGCGGGCACGGGCGTGGGAGTCAATTCCCTGCTCTCTCGATCACTGGGAGAGGGCAATCGTCGGGACGCAAATCTTGCGGCGACCAACGGTATTCTGCTCTATGTGCTGTCCTATCTTTTGTTTGCAGTCATCGGCGGGGTAGGCGCTCCGACTTATTTCGGATTTTTGTCCGACGTGCCCGAGATCATCGCTTACGGATCCACCTACGTGCGCATCGTCACGATCGGCTCGTTCGGCCTGTTCTGCCAGTTTATCACCGAGCGGCTGCTGCAGGCGACCGGGCGCACCATCTACAATATGTATACCCAAGGGTTGGGAGCCATCATCAATATCATCTTTGACCCGCTTTTGATCATGGGCGTCGGGCCATTCCCGGAAATGGGCGTAGCGGGAGCCGCCATCGCTACCGTGTTCGGACAAATCGTGGGCGGAGCGCTGGGCATCTATTTTAATTTGCGCAAAAACGTTGAGATCGATCTTAGCCTGCGCGGTTTCCGACCGGATGGGCGGATTATCCGCACGATTTACGCGGTTGGAATCCCCTCGATCATCATGCAGTCGATCACCAGCGTGCTGACCGTCTGCATCAACCGTATTCTTGCCGCAGACCCGGAGACAGTCACCGCCGCACAGAACGTGTTCGGCGCGTATTTCAAACTGCAGTCGTTTATCTTCATGCCCATTTTCGGGCTGACCAACGCGCTCATTCCGATCATCGCCTACAATTTCGGCGCGCGCAAAAAGGAACGCATCTTCAAGACCTATTTGATTTCGGCGGTCACCTCCATGGTCTATATGACCCTCGGTATGCTGATCTTTTTCGCTTTTCCCGGGCAACTTCTTTCGCTGTTCAGCCTGACGGGACAGGCGATCGAGATCGGCATTCCCGCACTGCGCATTATGGGCACGTCCTTCCTGCTGGCCGGCTTTTCGATCACCACGGTTTCGGCCTTTCAGGCGCTGGGCAACGGCATTTACAGCATGATCAACTCGCTCTGCCGGCAACTGGTGGTCATTCTGCCTGCGGCATACCTGCTCTTCCGGACGTTCGGTGTGGGAGCCTTATGGTGGGCGTTCCCGATCGCTGAGTTTGTGTCGGTGCTGCTCTGTCTTTTGTTTCTTGCACGCATCTTTCGCACCAAACTGCGGGATCTATGAAACTGATCATCGCCGAGAAACCCTCGCTCGGCCGCAACATCGCGGCAGCGCTTGGACTCACACGGCGAAAGGACGGCTATATCGAGGGCGGGGAGTATCTTGTCACGTGGGCGTTCGGGCATCTCTTCACGCTCGCGGATATCGAGGACTATACCCCATCGGCCTTTTCGGACGGCAGGTGGCATATGGATAACCTGCCCTGTTTTCCCGCGCAGTTCCGGTATCTTTTGCGGGTCGGCAAGGACGGAAAGCGCGATCCCGGCATCGAAAAGCAGTTTTCGGTCATTCGTTCGCTCTGTTTGCGGGAAGATGTGGACACCATCATCAACGCGGGCGACGCCGACCGGGAGGGCGAGATCATCGTGCGCACCTGCATCGAGCGCACGGGGGTGACCGGCAAGTCTCTCAAGCGCCTGTGGCTGCCCGATCAGACCCCGCAGACCATTCGGGCCGCCGCCGCTGACCCCGCCGACGAGAGCGCATACGACCTGCTGGCAAGCGAGGGGTATGCCCGCACTTTTATCGACTGGCTATACGGGGTCAATCTCACACGCTACGCCACCCTGCGCACCGGGACGCTTTTGCGGGTGGGCAGAGTGATCGTCCCCATCGTCAAGGCCATTTACGACCGGGATATGGCGATCCGCAATTTTACACCCGAAAAATATTATACCGCCGTTTCCAGGACAATAGTCGGCGACTGCCCGCTTGAACTTGCCTCCAAGCGGCGCTTTTCGCCGTACGAGCAGGCGAAAGTGCAGGCGTTGTGCGAGAAGTACAACGCGGAGGGCGCGGTCGTGACCGCCGTCAAGCGAAAAAAGGACACGCTGAATCCGGGCAAACTCTTTTCATTATCGAAATTACAGAACCATCTGGGCAAAAAATATAAAATGCCCATGGATCAGTCGCTTGCGATCGTGCAGAAACTGTACGAAGAGGGCTACCTGACCTATCCGCGTACCAACTCGGAGTACCTTGCCGCCAAAGAAAAAGACAAGGTCAAAAAAATCATCGCAGGAGTGGCGGACAAGGGATATCCCATCGTGTTCAAGGATAAAAAGACCGTTTTTGACGACAGCAAGATCGAGAGCCATTCGGCTCTCACTCCGACTTATAAATTCCCCTCTCCGAGCACCCTGTCGGAGGACGAGAAGAAGGTCTACTCGGCCGTGCTGCGTCGGTTTGTGGCCGTTTTCTGCGCCGAGGAATGCGTGGCTCACAAAACCGAGATGACCCTGCGCTGTGCAGACGAGGAATTTACCCTGCGGGGAACGGTGATCGTCGAGCGTGGTTGGACCAAATACGACGACTACACGGGCAAGGACAAGCAGCTGCCGCCGCTCGGCAAGGGAGATACGGTACCCGTCGACTTTCGTCCCGCCGAACGGGTGACTTCTCCGCCCAAGCATTATACGATCGAAACCCTTAACAACTACTTGAAAAACCCCTTCAGGGAGGACAAAGCGCGCGCCGCAGAGCAGGAGGACGCGGACGACGCCGAGGACTACCGTGCGATTTTCGAGGGATTGGAGTTGGGCACCGAGGCCACCCGTACCGGAATCATCGAAAACGCCCTCAAAAGCGAATATATCGCCCTCAAAAAGGACGTTTACACCATTCTGCCGGGCGGGGAATTTTTGATCGAATCGCTTTCCCGTATGCAGATCAGCATGGATAAATACAGGACCTGCGAACTGGGCAAGGCGCTCAAGCGGGTCTACCACGGCACCAGCACGGTGGACGAGGCGGTAGCGCTTGCCCGCGACGAAATCGCGCAGATCTTTTCTCCACGCACCGATCCGCCCGAGACAGACACCGACTTCGGCTTTTACGGGGACGAGGTCGGCTCCTGTCCGCTGTGCGGGAATACGGTCGCCCGCACCCGCTACGGCTACGGCTGCCGGGGCTACAAGGATGGCTGTAAATTCCACGTGAATGCGTCCATCTGCGGCCGGGTGATCTCGCTTTCCAATATGCGAATGCTGCTCACCGAGGGTCACACCGCCAAAATACAGGGCTTTTTGTCAAAAAAGACCGGGAAACAATTTGACGCCGTCCTCCGCTTACAGGACGGCCGTGCGGTGTTTGATTTTACCTGAAAAGTCTTTGCGCGTGCCAAACGCTTGTTGCGTACGTGCCGATGACTCTCTACCGGTCGCCTCGGGCGAACGGCATTGCTTTCCCTTTTTGTTTTGCCGTATGTATGATTTTACCCCGCCCGGACAAGATAGGTACAGTCGGAAGGGGTGGAAAAGGTGATTTCCATGTTGTGGTTTGCGGGTGGAATGCTGATCGGCGGGTGCAGTGCAACGGTCACGCTTTGCCTTATGCAGATCAATCGCATCAATGATTACGAAAGCGAGATCCGCAGACTGCGGGAACGTCGTCGGTAAAAAAAGCGAGGAATCAATCGGATGATTTGTTCCTCGCTTGTGTTTTATGCTTTGATCGGTTTATAGTATAGATCCTTATACTCGTGATAGAGTTGATCGAACTGACCGTCGTGGGCTTTGACGTCCCGCAGGTATTCGTGGGTATCGAACGTGGAATGCTGAAGCTGAATGACGCAGACCGCCAGATTGGAGCAGTGGTCGGATACACGCTCGATGTTGGTCAGCATATCGTTGAACACGAAGCCGTTCTCGATGGTACATTCGAAGTTTTGCAAGCGGGTGATGTGTCGGGTGCGAAGTTCGTCTTTGAGCAGGTCGATGACCTGTTCGAGCGGCTCGACCCGATTTGCCAGTTCCACGTCGTCATTTACCAGCGCCCGGATCGACATGGTGACAATCTCCCGCAGGGCGGCGATGGCGTGGTCGAGTTCCTTGTGCGCCTGAGGTGAGAAAGTGAGATGTTTCTCGTGCATTTCGCGGCTGACCTCCACCAGATTCTCGGCATGGTCGGCAATTCGCTCCAGATCTCCGATGGAATGGAGCATTTTGGAAACCTTTTTGCTTTCCGCAGACGTCATGGAGGTGCGTCCCAATTTGACCAAAAACGTGCCAAGCTTGTCCTCAAGCTGGTCGGTTAGATCCTCCCATTCGTCTATCTGCTCGGCTTTCGCTCTGTCGTAGTCGTACAGCATATCCAGCGCACACAGCATGGACTTCTCGGAAATGGACGCCATTTTGTCGGCCGTATTTCTCGCCTGCTCGATGGCAAAAGACGGCATTTTGAGGAAACGCTCGTCCAACAGTGCAAAGGTTTCTTCCTCGTCCGCTCCCTTTTTGTCCGGAATGGTAATGCACATCAACTTTTCAAACTGACGGGTAAACGGAATGAACAGGATCGCGGTCAGTTTGCTTACCGTATTGATGATGGCGATGGAAACCGTATTTGCCGCGGTATCCGCAAAAGCGAAGTCAAAGACGGCTCTGGCAACATACCAGACGGGGAGCAGCAGCAGGGTGTTGACAATATTGTAATAGAGATAGACAAACGCCGCCCGCTTGGCGTTTTTGTTTGCGCCGATAGAAGAGAGCAAGCAGGGGACGGAGGCGCCGATGGAAATACCCATGATCAGCGGAACGGCCATGCCGATGCGGATTACCCCTGTGGAACTGAGCGCCTGAACGATACCTACCGCCGCAGACGAGGACTGAATGACTGCGGCAATCAGAGCGCCCGCCAGCAGCGCCGGCAGAGGGTGATCGAAAGCGACGAGCATCTGAATGAACGCCGGCTCTTCCCGCAGACCGGATACCGCGCCGGACATCTGCATCATGCCGTACATGAGCACGGCAAATCCCAGCAGGATAGAACCGATCTCCCGTTTTTTGCCGCCTTTTAAGAACATATATAAGAGAATTCCGATCAAAGCAAGCACAGGGGTAAAGGAGGCGGGCTGCAGCAGGCGGAGCAGGGTGCCCGCGCCGGTGTTTTCGATACCGCCCAAGGCTAATAACCATCCGGTGGCGGTAGTACCGATGTTCGCGCCCAGAATGATGCCGATGGCCTGCCGCAGGGTCATAATACCCGAGTTGACAAAACCCACCACCATGACCGTGGTGGCCGACGAGGACTGAATGACCGCGGTGACCAAAGCCCCTAAGAATACGCCTTTGATGGGTGTATTGGTCATCTTCTCAAGGATCTGCTCCATTTTTCCGCCCGAGAGTTTTTCAAGGCCCTTTCCCATAAGCGACATACCGAACAAGAACAGGGCAAGTCCCCCGAACATCGACAATACACTGAAGATATCCATGCGTCCTCCGAAATTCAAAACTTCCTTATTTACATTATACACCATTATTTGTCAAATGGAAAGACTTATTTTAGAATCCGGGAGAAGTTTTACAAAAATTCTTTCCAAATCAAAAAAGGCGAACATGCATTCGCCTTGTGAAGTTTCGGGTCTTAGGGGGATTTCTTAAAATCCCCCTGAATCAATTTTATTCGTCACTGCCTGCCGTTACCGCTGTGTCAAAAATATCCGTGACCTCTTTTGCAGGCGCGCGGTCGATCAGAGTCACGATCACGGCGCAGAGTAAGCCTGCGGCAAAGCCGGGAATCAGTTCGTAAATGCCGGTAGAGGCCTTGAGGAGAAGATACCACGCCACGTCGACGACTGCTCCGCCGACCACGCCGGCGATCGCGCCCTTGTAGGTAAAGCGCCGCCAGAAGAGCGAAAGCAGTACCACCGGGCCAAAGGCCGAGCCGAAACCGCCCCATGCGTTTTCCACCATATCCATGATGGCCTGTGCGCCCGATTCCCTTTTGGAGGCGATAAAGTATGCGATCACCGCCACGATCAGCACGACCCCACGGCCGATCCATAAGAGTTCTTTCTCGCTTGCGCCCTTGCGGAACATGGGCTTATAAATATCCGAGGTAAACGAACTGGATGCTACCAGCAACTGGGAATCGGCCGTGGACATGGATGCGGCGATGACCGCCGCCATGAGCAGTCCCGCAATGCCGGCGGGAAAGAGAGTGCGCGACAGGTGGATAAAGACCGACGCCTGCTTGCCGTCGGGCAGCAGGTCGCCTGCCGCGATCATACGGCCGAAACAGGCCACAAGACAAGTCGATCCCAGCGCAAGCACCACCCAGATAATGGCGACAGTCGCGCTCTTTTTGACCATGGACGGCTTTTCGATCGACATAAAGCGTACCAAAATATGCGGCATACCGAAGTAGCCCAGTCCCCATGCAAGGCCGGACAGAATCTCGGTCACCGGCGCGCCGAAGAGACTTTCCCCAAAGACGTATTCGGTCCCGTCGGATGCGTTGACGTACACGTTCGAGAGTGCCGCAAAATCCAGTTCTCGGGTGGCGACGATCACGATCGGAACGGCCAGCAGAGCGATCAGCATGAGAAGCCCTTGGAAAAAGTCGGTCCAGCAGACCGCTTTGAATCCGCCAAGGAATGTGTACACGATGATGATCAATGCAAAGATCAGCATAGCCGTCTGGGGGGACAAGGTCGGGAAGACTGTGGTGAACACGGTCGTGCCCGCCACAAAACTGGAAGCAACGTAAATGGTAAAGCAGACGAGAAAGACCACGGCGCTGATGATCTGCAGTGCGGGATTTTTCGCGGCAAAGCGGTTTGAAAGATATTGGGGCAGGGTGATCGAGTCGTTTGCCGCCCTCGAAAAGCGACGCAGGCGGGCGGCCACGAAGATCCAGTTGGCGGCGGTGCCCAGCGCGAGACCGATTCCGATCCACACCTGACCGAAGCCAAAGGCGAGAATGCTGCCCGGCAGACCCATCAAAAGCCATGCCGACATATCCGAGGCCTGGGCTGACATGGCGGTCACCCACGGCCCCATCTTCCGGCCGCCGAGGAAGTAATCCTTTTCCCCCGCGCCCTTGCTTTTCAAAAAGAAGAAGAGCCCGATGGCCAGTACCAGAACGAAGTAGAGAACGAATGCGACAATTTCAAAATTCATGTTTTTTATCCTTTCGTGTCAAATGCTTTTATAGTATATCACAAATAAAAATAGAACGAAATACAGAACGCGGTCTGTACTTCGTTCCGATATATCGAATCATAAATGTCTGTTGCCCTTGAAAATAAAGGGGTTACAAAAGAAATAAAAACAAGAATCACCCCTGAACGGATAAAAATATTTTTATGTCCGCATAAATGAGAGCATCTCGGGCAGTATTTTTTCAGAATAGGAACAGAGGGAATAGCGCCCCTCGCAGATGCACCAGTCGTACATGAGAGCGCGCTCGCACAGGGCAAAGGCCTTGGTCTGTTCGCCCACCGACAGATCGGCGCGCAGCTCCCCCCGACGCACTCCCTCGGCAATGATGCCGCGCACCAGACGGTAGTAGGGTCTGCTCTCGTCGAGCAGGTGCTTCTCGCCCCGGGTGATGAGTTGGGAGGAGAGCAGGCGGGAGAGCAGGTCGATGGACACGGTATTTTCGATAAACAGAAAAATCTCCCGATTGAGCCGCAGCAGGCGGTCGAGGGCGTGCAGATCCTCCCATTCGTGAGAGAGCGCCTCATAGCGCTCGTCGAACAGATAGGACAGACTGGAGAGCAGTGCGTCCTTGCCTTCGAAATAGTGGTAGAACGACCCCTTGGAAGTGCCGGACTCGTAGACGATGTCCTCGATGGTGGTCTGCTCGTAGCCCTGCTCATAAAAGAGTTTCCAGGCGGCGTTGATTATCTTTCCCTTGGTATTTTTTCGCGTTTTCTTCATGCTTTGATTGTATCATACCCGCTCTTGAATTGCAAGAGATATGCAAGAGATATATGCACAAAACCGGAAGGCGCAAGGCGACAGCCTCATGTTTTTCTCAAAGTTTTGGGAGTACGGGGGATTTTTCAAAAATCCCCCGTAAAACTCCTATATATTCATGATGATCGGTAAGATCATAGGCCTGCGCTTGGTCTTTTGATAGATAGCGCGGGAGAGGGTATCGCGCACGGCGTTTTTCATCTGGGTCCAGTCGCACTTTCCGCCTGACAGGCAGTCCTCTAACACCTCGGCGGCGATGGAGCGGAATTCGTCGATCAATTCCTCGTTTTCCCTGACGTACACAAAGCCACGGGAAACCACGTCCGGCCCGGAGGCGATCTGCATATATGCGGTATCCACGGCGGCTACCACCACGATCAGCCCGTCCTCGGACAGATGTCTGCGATCCCGCAGGACAATGTTGCCCACGTCGCCGACCCCCAAACCGTCTACCAGCACGTTGCCCGCAGGCTCTGTACCGTTAAACCGGGCGCCCTTGCGGTCGATCTCCAGCACCTTTCCGATTTCGGATACAAACACCCGATCGGCGGGCATACCCATATCACAGGCAAGTTCCTTGTGGGCGTACAAATGCTTGTATTCGCCGTGCACCGGCATGAAATAGCGCGGCTTGGTCAGCGCGTGCATGAGTTTGAGTTCCTCGGCACAGGCGTGGCCGGACACGTGCACTGACACCGACTGATCCCGGAATACCGAGATGCCTCTGCGGCAGAGTTCGTTGACGATGTTGCCCACCAGTTTTTCGTTGCCGGGGATGGCGTGAGCCGAGATGACCACCAGATCGCTCGGCCCGAGTTGCACCCGATCATGGCCGGAAAATGCCATACGGTAGAGGGCGGACATAGGCTCGCCCTGACTGCCGGTTGAGATGATGGTCAGCTTTTCGGGCGGATATTTGCGGATATCGGCAATGTCGATGACCGTGCTCTCCTGCACGTGCATATAGCCCAGTTCCGTGGCGGCCGACAGAATGTTCAGCATACTCCGTCCGGTCACGGCCACCTTACGCCCGTAGCGTTCGGAGGCGTCGATGATCTGCTGTACTCTATGTACGTTGCTGGAAAAGGTCGCAATGATAATCCGCTTGTCCGGGTGGCGCAGGAAAATGTTGTCAAGACTGCGCCCCACGCTGCGCTCGGAAGGAGTATAGCCCTCCCGCTCGGAGTTGGTGGACTCGCACATGAGCAACAGCACACCCTTTTTGCCGATCTCTCCAAGGCGTGCAAGGTCGGTCACCTCGCCGTCCACCGGAGTGTAATCCACCTTGAAGTCGCCCGAATGCACGATCATGCCCAGAGAGGTTTTGATGGCCAGTGCGCAGGCGTCTGCGATCGAGTGGTTGACGTGCACGAATTCCACCGAAAACTTTCCTGCCTCGATCACATCGCCTGCCTGTACGCAGACAAGATCGGGCTGGGTTTCGTATTTTTGCTCTGCCAGCTTGTTGGCCAGAATGCCAAGGGTCAGTTTTGTGGCGTAGACCGGCACGTGCAGTGATCCCAGCACGTAGGGCAACGCGCCGATGTGGTCCTCATGCCCGTGGGTGATGAAGATGCCGCGAATGCGGTCCTCTTTGTCCTGTAAATAGGAAATGTCCGGTATGACCAGGTCAATGCCCAGCATATCGTCGTCCGGAAAGCCCAATCCGCAGTCGATGATGATAATGTCCTCGTCGCATTCGACCACGGTCATGTTTTTTCCGATCTCGGAAAGTCCTCCCAGCGGGAGGATCCGGATCTTGCTGTTACTGCGCGGAAGCGCTCCGTTTCTTTTCTTTTTTGCCATTGAAATCCTTTCTTGCCGATTATTTGATCGTTTTTATGTACGCAAAAATATCCGCACCGACCGTGCGGGTTTTATAGCGGCGGCGCTTTTAAGAGACGCATGAAACCATCGTCCCCTTGACCGGTCAGGCGTTCAACCGGTCTGCGCACACGGCGTTTGTCGTCCGTTCTGATATTGGCGTTTTTATTATAGCAGATTTTTCTTCCCTTGTCAAATCCGGCTTGCCAACAGTATCACACCCAAAAGCATCGCTCCGCACAGGACCCCCAGCCCAAAGGCGAGGCGGGGGCGGAGGGTGTGCCCTGTCGGGCGGACAGGCGCAAAATATCCGCCTAATATACACCCGCTTACGATCAGATCGGCGGCGGAAGCCATATCGGCCGGAATACGGCTTTTTCTCTCTTTCATTCTATGATCACCCGTCTGCATTGTTTGCCATTTCCGGACTTTTTTATTCACCTGTTTTTTCTCCTTGATTTTTTGCGGACAAACATGGTATAATGTATGAAAGACCAATATCAGTAGGAGAACAGATTATGAAAAAGTTGATTTCACTGTTGCTGATCCTTGCGCTGTCCCTTGGCTGTATTGCATGCGCAAAGGGCGGCGGCGCTGACCCCGAGGTGCAGGACAATTATATTATGAAAAGCGAGCACTATACCATCACACCGGATGTGTATCAGTATTTCCTGGCTTTTACCTATTCCACCTTTTATAATCAGTACAGTATGTATATCAATTCCATCCTTGATACCTCCTCCCCTTTGCGGGATCAGGAATCACCTTTTGGCGGCAGTTGGTTTGACTATATGACCGACAACACCACCGATTCGCTGCTTCTTTATATGGTCATGGCGGAGCAGGCTATAGAGGAGGGGATCGCGCTCTCTGAGGACGAGGAGCGGCAGATCGCCGATCAGGTGGAGGAGATCGTTTCTCAGGCCGCCGAGGCGGGCTATGACAGCGAAGAAGCCTATTTGCAGGAGCAATACGGTTCGCTGATTACAAAGGATACGCTGTTAAAGGCGTTCCAACTGTTCTTTTTGTCCAACAAGTATCACGAGAAACTCTATAACGGATATACCTACACGGAGCAAGACTACGCGGCCTACGCCGAGGAAAATCCAGACAAGGTCTACGTGGCGGACTTTCTCTGCCTGCGGATCGGGCGCGATTACGGCGAGGACGCCACCCAAGAACAGCTTACCGCCGCAATGAACTATGCGCGTGCTCACTCCGGTGCCATGGACGCGGAACTGACCGACCGCCAGAGTTTCTTTGATCAGGCCGAACTCTACTTCCGCGAGGTCTATACGATCGTCCCGGACAGCGAAAAACCGCAAGAGGACGATGAGGAAGAAGATGAAACCGTTTACACCGAGAGCGAACTTGCCTCCCTTGTGGCAAACTGTGAATTGACCGCGATCCCGTACAACGTGAGCGCAGCAAACGGACAATGGGTCTTTGACCCCTCCCGCAAGGCCGGCGATCACGCGGTGATCGACGATCCGGACACCGGGTGCTGTGAGGTCTATCTGATGCTTAAGCCCTTGTACTTGCAGGAAGATGAAACCGTCAACGTGCGGCATATTCTGCTGGACGAGAGTACCAGCGGCAGCATGGAAGAGGCGAAGCAGCAGGCAGAGGAACTTCTCGAACAGTGGCGCTCAGGCAGTGCGGACGAGGACTATTTTGCCGAACTTGCCATGCAGTACACCGCCGATACCGCTTCCGCCTCTGCCGGCGGGCTGTACGAGGGCGTTATGCCGGGAGATATGGTAGAGGAGTTTGACGCATGGTGCTTTGATCCCGCCCGCAAGGAGGGGGATACCGACATCGTTAAGACCGATTACGGGTATCATATCATGTACTTTGTATCCCACGGACTGCCGGCATGGCAGGGAACGGCCGACAGCGCACTGCGTCAGGCGGACTTTGATGAGGAATACGAGCGGTTGTCAGGAATTCATTCGGTAGATATCAGATCGGAAAAGATCAATGATCTTCCCGATTTGACTTAAGTCAAAACAGGAGAGAAAAAATGAAGCGATTTGGACATACGGTATCTTTTTTGCTGTGTGCCGCCGTGTGGCTTGCATCATTCCCCGCCCGGGCGGTGGATGAGGTCGAATGGGCACAGGCAGAGATCGGATACACTGAAACACTGGAAACCTTTTCAAGACAGCCCGCCCGCGGCCCCGCGGCATATCAGGACTCTCAAAGGTGGGTGATCTGCTCGCCGGGGCAGACCTATGCCTTTTGCGATGAGGATTTTGACGAGTACGGACTGTATACCCCCATGTATGAACTCAGCGCCTTTTCTTCGGGCAACGACTACACCTGTGAAGGCAGGGAATCGGCCAGCGAGCACCCGGAATACGTGGGCGGAGAAAATATCGACATTGACGATCAGACCCTGGAGGCGCTGGACGCTTCCCTTGCCGCGGCCGAGCGGTGCGGAGCCAAACTGATCCTGCGCTTTGCCTATGACAAGGACGGTCACGTGGGCTGTGAGCCGGATTCGTCCGAATGGATCGTGCGCCATATCGAACAGTTATCCGAGGTGATCAACCGCCATGCAGGCACGGTCATCTCCATCGAGTGCGGCATGATCGGCCCATACGGGGAGATGTGGGCAAGCAGATACGTTCCTCTTCGTGAGGCAAACGTGATCTTAGGTGCGTGGATGGATCATCTCGACCCCGGTATCACCTTGCAGACCCGCACGGTAAATTATATTGTCAATTATCTGGAGATTTTGCATGTGCGCTTCAAAAAGTTATTGCCTCTTGCCTCCGACAGTCCCGCTTACCGGATGGGCCTGTATAACGACGGCTATCTGGGCGACAGGACCGATTATGGCACCTTTGACCAGCCGGAGAGTGAGGAATCCGGCAAACTTTACCGGCAGAGCGCCATCGAATTTATGCGCACCCAGAACACCCGCGTACCCTATGGCGGGGAACTTGCATACACCGACAAAGAGCATATGGAGGAGCAAGGATCGCCTATCTATACCGATGGGTTTGTGAAAGAGTTATACGATACACACCTAACCTATCTGCGTAATATCACGCACGACCAGACCGTGGCAAACGAATTAAAGACACTCACATTTGACGAGCGCTTTGCCTTTGAGGGTATGCCCGATCTGTCGGCCTATTACGGACAGAGCCTGTCTAAATTTATGATCGACCATATGGGATATCGATTTGTGATTCGCTCGGCCGAGGCGCAGACCCAAGCAGACAAGGGCGATTTTGTCAAACTGCGGGGTTCCATTGAGAACGTCGGCTTTGGCAACCCGATCTGTTCCCTTGTGAGCGAACTGATGATCGAGGGGCCGGACGGCTCTCTCACCGCGCTCACCCCCTATCTGAACCCGAATGAGTGGTTTGGCGGACAGATTTACGACTATCATATCACGCTGTCCGTACCGCGGGATGCGCAGGCGGGAAAATATCGGGTCTATCTGCGGCTGGCCTCCCAAAGTTATGCGGACAATCAAAACACCTGCGCCGTGCGCTTTGCAAACGAAAACGTCTGGAATGAGGATTTGCAGGCCAACTATCTCGGCGCCTTTACCGTAACCGAAACGGTGGCGGGTTACGCCGAGAACTTCGCGCAGATCAATACCGGGGCTTTTACCGACGCCGGCGAGGACAAATGGTACACGGACGCCATCTATTACGCAGTGGCAAACCACGTGATGAACGGCATGAGCGCCTCTGTCTTTGCCCCTGACAAGTCCACCAACCGCGCTATGCTGGTGACCGTGCTTTACAACAGAGAGGGCGCGCCGGATACGGCGGATCTGGAAAATCCCTTTGAGGACGTAGGGGAAAATCGGTATTTTACCGCGCCGGTCAAGTGGGCCTATGCAAACGGGATCGTCACCGGCGTGAGCGCGACGGAATTCGAGCCGGAAGTGGACATTACCCGCGAACAGTTTGCCGCCATTCTCTATCGCTACGCACAGTATAAGGGATACGATACGAGCGTAAAAGGGAATCTTTCCGGGTTTACCGATTACGGCCAGACCTCCCGCTATGCGCGGGACGCCATTCGCTGGGCAAACGGAATGGACTATATCACGGGAGTCAGCGCCACCATTCTGCGCCCCAAGGGAAACGCCACCCGCGCGCAGATGGCCACCATCATGATGCGCCTGATCCGCAATACCGCAAAAGAAGAATTGAATTGAATGAAATCTCGTTTGTAAATTCCAAAGAATGATTAAAGAATGATTGAAAAGAGAACTACGGGCGCGCAAATCGAAAGATTTTGTATGCCCGTATTTCTGTTGGTTTTGTGTTGACTTTGCACCCAAAAAATGCTACAATGGTCTCAACCAAATAACAGCAAGGAGAAACCCGGATCCGCCGGGCAGATCAACCATGAGAGAAACTCTTAGAGTCAAGTTTATTTCCTCACTGGAAAAATGTTTTCTTGACGAAAAATTTGAAGACAAGCCGGAACTAAAGCACATTTCCATGCTGCGCAACGAGCATCTGTCGGTACAGCTTGCCATGTATGAAAGCGATCCCGCCGTCTACACCAAACTGGTGTCCAAGGTAAAAGTGGTGTCCGAACTTGCCGACTGCGTTACCCTGCGCAACGTCGAGCAGATCAACGTCGCCATGCCGGTAGCCAAGGGGTGTGGGGACGACAACTATCTGCGGAATAAGCAACCCGGTCTGTATCCCGACCTGCTCACCCCCCTGCGCTACGAAGGCTGTGCGCTGATCGCGCTCTACGACCTGCGTGCCCTGTGGGTGGACGTCCGACCGGACGGACGCTACGGCGCGGGAGTTTACCCGATCACGGTCGAGTTTTACAACGAGGCGGGCACCGAACTGTACGCCAGCGCCACCCTTGAGGTCGAGATCATCGGCGCAGATCTTCCCGCGCAGAGTTTGACCTACTCCCAGTGGTTTTACGCCGACTGCCTTGCCAGTTATTACGACGCGGAGGTCTTTTCCGAGCGGCACTGGAAGATCATCGAAAATTTCATAAAGGCGGCGGTCGACGGCGGCATCAACATGATCCTCACCCCGGTATTCACGGTACCGCTTGACACCAAGGTGGGCGGCGAGCGTCCGACCTGCCAGTTGGTAGACGTGTTTGTAAACAACGGCAAGTATTCCTTTGCCTTTGACAAACTGGACCGTTGGATTAACCTGTTGCTCAAGTATAAGATCAAGGTCATCGAAATCAGCCATCTGTTCACTCAGTGGGGCGCCGCACACGCGCCCAAGATCATGGCTACAGTGGACGGCGAGTACAAAAAGATCTTCGGCTGGGAAACCGACGCGCACGGCGAGGAGTACGGCGCGTTCTTAGAGGAGTTCTTGACCGCTCTGCTTGCTTTCCTCAAGGCCAAGGGCGTGGATCAGATGTGCTATTACCACATCTCGGACGAGCCGCACCTGGACCACCTCGACAACTATCTTGCCGCAAAGAAAAAGATCGAGAAGGTGCTCGAGGGCTACACCATTCTCGACGCGCTGTCTGATTTCGAGTTCTACAAGACCGGTGCTGTCATGTGCCCTGTGCCCGGCAACAATTCGCTTGATCCGTTCCTTGAGGCGGGCGTTCCGAATCTGTGGACCTATTACTGTTGCTCACAATCAGACCAAGTGTCCAACCGCTTTGTGGCCATGCCCTCCGCCCGCAACCGCATCATGGGCGTGCAGATGTACAAGCACAACATCGTCGGTTTCCTGCAGTGGGGTTTTAACTTCTACTACAACCGCTTCTCCGACTGCCTGGTCAATCCCTATCAGGACGCCAGCGGCGACTTCTTCGTCCCGGCGGGCGACGCCTTCAGCGTCTATCCCAAGGCGGACGGTACGGCGCTCGACACCATCCACTATCTGGTGTTCAAGCATGGCCTTGAGGATATGCGGGCGCTGCAGTTGTGCGAAAGCCTGTACGGCCGCGACTATGTGATCGATCTAATCGAGGAGGATCTCGACGAGAAGATTACTTTCAAGCGCTATCCCAAGGACGCGGAGTACCTGCTCGACCTGCGGGAGCGTGTCAACGCCGCCATTAAAGCAAAACTGTAAAATCGGAACAATATACGGGAGGTCCTTTTTCAAAAGGACCTCCCCGCACGTTCGGATCAATTACAGATTTTCACGCAAAACGCAAGAAAATCGACCAATTCCCCGGTAAGGTCATGCCGGACTACGGGGTCAAGCAGCATATGCAGATCGGTTTCAGTCTGTAAATAGACCGATAACTCAAGGGTGCCGGCGGCTTCGGCGCGATAGTGCATCCGATAGTCACAGGCGCGGGCGACCATGTCCGCGGCGCATAGTTCCACCGCACGGGCGGGAAAGCGGCCGGCAAGTTCGGAAAGCGCGTTTCCCTCGGCGGCGGGAAGCGGTTTGCGCAGTTTGGTTTGCAGACGCAAACAGATCGTTTCACCCACACCAACAGCGCTGACGTCTACCCGAGGCTTCTCTGAATGGGCAAGCAGAAAACAGCAGAACTCCGTCAGAAGAATGGCGGCGTTGCGCGCGTTGAGATAGCGACCCGGTGCGGTATAGTCAAAAGCAAAGCCGATCCGTGCGCCCACAGAGGGAAAACTGCGGTCTGCGGCCTCCCGGTAACTGCAAAGAAATCGGTCGACCTGACAGAATCGCTCCGGGCGCCGGTCAAATAAAAAGGAAAAACGGTCGTAAAGTAAAGCGCGGATCCGTTGTAGGTTGTCCTGCTCGACCGGCCGGTCCGCCAGCCGGGAGATCTGCGCGACCGTGTGCAAAAGTTCTTTGCCTGCAAGGGACAGGTACTCCTCGGCCGTGGGAAAGATCACGCCTTGATGGTCAAAATAGAGAAATCCGCAAAACATAAGCCAAAGCCGATCCCCTGTGTCTACCGCAAGACAACTTCCCTGTGGCAGGCGGCAGATGGAACCCCGCACAGGCAGTTGTGCGCCGATCCGAAAGCCGCCCAGTCTGCGGGCGGCGGGATTGAGCGAGAGCACCCTGCCCGACCGGTCGCACTCGGCCACCGGTGTCGCGCAAGCCGCGAAATCATGGATATGCAAACCAATCACCTCTTTGCAGAATATTTTATCATAAATGAATTATTTTGTAAAGAATCGACGTTCATATCGTTATTTTTGTAACAATTTTAATAAAATTCTCAGAAAACTCTTGTATTTACGGCTTTTTTGCGGTAAAATATAACAGACGATAATAACTGAACACGGAGGATTTCATTATGTCAGTAAAAGTTGCAATCAACGGCTTCGGACGGATCGGCCGTCTGGCATTCAGACAGATGTTTGACGCTGAAGGCTATGAGATCGTTGCCATCAATGACCTTACCAGCCCGAAAATGCTCGCTCACCTGCTCAAGTACGACACCGCGCAGGGCCGCTACAAGTATGCGGACAGCGTGAGCGCAGACAATGAGGCGGGCACCATTACCGTAAACGGTAAGACCCTCAAGATCTACGCAGAGAAGAACGCTGCGGACTGCCCGTGGGGCGAGTTGGACGTAGACGTTGTGCTGGAGTGCACCGGCTTCTACACCTCCAAGGAAAAGAGCCATGCACATCTCGACGCCGGCGCAAAGAAGGTGGTCATCTCCGCTCCGGCAGGCAATGACCTGCCCACCATCGTTTACAGCGTAAACGAAAACACACTCACCAAGGAAGACAAGATCATCTCGGCTGCGTCCTGCACGACCAATTGCCTTGCTCCCATGGCAAAGGTGCTCAACGATTACGCACCCATTCAGAGCGGTATCATGACCACCGTGCACGCATACACCGGCGACCAGATGATCCTCGACGGCCCGCAGAGAAAGGGCGATCTTCGCCGTGCACGTGCAGGTGCGCAGAATATCGTTCCCAATTCCACCGGCGCCGCAAAGGCCATCGGTCTGGTTATCCCCGAACTCAACGGCAAGTTGATCGGCAGCGCACAGAGAGTGCCTGTCCCCACCGGATCCACCACTATTTTGGTAGCTGTTGTCAAGGGAAAGGACATCACCAAGGAGGGCATCAACGCCGCAATGAAAGCCGCCTCTTCCGAGTCCTACGGCTACAACGAGGACGAGATCGTGTCCAGCGACGTGATCGGCATCACCTACGGCTCGCTCTTTGACGCGACCCAGACCATGGTGACCAAGATCGACGACGACACTTATCAGGTACAGGTCGTTTCATGGTACGACAACGAAAACAGTTACACCAGCCAGATGGTTCGCACCATCAAGTATTTTGCTGAACTCGGCTGATTTTGAAATCGAGCAGAAGGCTGTGTGAACCGCCTTCTGCTCACACAGCCGTACGTACCGTTCGGTACACGACAAAGAAATAAATCCAAAAGCAAAACGCCCGCCGAGTCCGGCGGGCGTTTTGGATTCAAGTGTCAGTTTAATTTCACAGCCGTGCCGTATGCGGTCACCTCTGCGGCGCCCTGCATAACGGCGGAAGAGGTAAGCCGTATGCCGAGGATCGCATCTGCGCCAAGGGCCGCCGCCTGCTCCTGCATACGCTCGATAGAGATCCTCCGGGCATCCTCCAACATTTCGGTATAGCCTTTCAGTTCGCCTCCCACGATGGTCTTCATGCCCGCCATGAAATCTTTTCCCAGATGCTTGCTTGTCACGATGCTTCCGGTTACCAGACCAAGACTCTGTACAAGTTCTCTGCCGGGTACGTGCTCAACGGTAGATAATATCATGTTTCGTTCCTCCACAAATTATGATTTGTCCTTGCGGACCTACTTCATTATAGCGGATCCGATCGGAAAAGAGAACCTCTCTTATTCCTCGTGCCCGATCAATTTCCCCTGCACCACGTAACGTTCATGCTTGTTTTCATTGGTACAGGTAGAAAGGGTGATCATGCGATCCTGCTCGGTAAACTCCACACCTTCCACCGGAAAGATCGAGTCGTATTTCATATCGTACATGAAATCACAAAACTCCCGCTCGTCAGAAAAATGTGTGTGATAGTAATTGTCGGTAGTGCTGGCCTTAAAGACCGCAAAAATCTCATAGGTGAAAATGCCCTCGTCCGAATACAGGGTGATGTATCGGTTGGCATAGAAGAAATCTTCCTCCAAAAACTTGGTCAGATTGCTGAACATCTGCCCGCCCTCTAAGTTGTGCCCGTATACCACCAGGTTGGTATTTTCGGTAACCGTAGGCGAATTGGTATAATCGAAGAACAGCGATCCCGCCCAGTTCTCAGTGCCGTCAAAAGCATAATTCAGATAGTGCTCGTTGTCCTCGCCCTGCACCACCGGCAGAGAAATGCCCACCCCGTCCACGATCAGCCAGCCCACCGCGTCCGGATTGAGTTCCTTCAGATGGGCGACCTTAGCGCGGGCGACAGCCCCTCCCGTGGCAGTTTCCGGCTGTTCGGGCAAATCGCCCGACAGGCGCTGTTCAAAGGTCGGGATAACGGCGCCCGCCGTCCCTATGGGAAGCGCGGGGATCTCGCTCTGCACGCCTGCGGCAAACTCGTCGCTTTCAAACTGTTCGGCAAGATCGGAATACAAATTGTCCGCCCGAAAATAGGACGCGCTTTCGGAAAGAATGGATCCGATACAAACGGCCGAGATGCCGGCAAACAGAAAGAGCAGTCCCCAGCGAAAGATCTGAAAGGCGATCTGTCCCGCCCGGAGCGGCTGTTTTTCTCCGGGTGCGGCGATATCGTTTGCACACAACTCGTCAAGCGAGCGCTCAAAAGCCGAGCGCGGGTCGGTCGTGTCGGTAATAAATTCACTGCGATCCATGTTTTCCCCCTCAATAATCCTTATGCGATTTCATATAGGCGCGGATATAGGCAAAGGTCGCGTCCTCTCCCTTCTCGGCGAGCATACCAAGCAACTGTTCCAAGAAATCCGAGGTTTCGGGATGAATGGTACGGGTCGCCTCGCCCCGTGCAAAATATTCCAGAGGATGCCGGTCGTTATAGGCCTTGCCCTGATAGGTCTTGCTTGCCGCCACCCGGTCGCAGAACATCTCCACCACATAGCGAAGCGGCATTTTGACCGGGCAGGTGCGTTTTTCATGCGGATTGTAATCCACCCAATACTCAAAATGGTGCCGGTTTCTTCCCTTGTGGTGCAGCCATGCGAGCGAATAGCCGTATTCCGCCCGTTCTCCCTCGTTGGGCGAGCGGTTTCCGGTATAATAGTGCACGCCGCGGAAAAACTCGGTGGGTGAATACTTGGACAGGTCGTGCCGCAGTCCCTGCCACAGAATGCCCGCCCGGGCACAATGGCGAATGACCGTGTGCCGGTGACGGGTTATGGTAAGAAAATGTCCGAAAAATTTATTCATGGTTCTTTCGCTTTCCATTATACCACATCGGGCTTTATTTTGCAAAAGCAGATTTTTCCAGCGTCCCGCAGAACGAGGAAATCGTATGAAAACCGATCGCCGTATCCGTACCTCCGCATGATCCAGTATAACACAAAAATCACCCCTTGCCAAGAGAAAAGTTGCGTTTTTCTCTTCCATAGGCAATACAATCAGGGTACAACGCACCCCCGATTGTATTGCCTATGGAAAAGAGCTATGCTTTTTAGCAGTTTTTTCTTGTTTTCTCTTGACTTTATCTTCCAAAGCAAGTAAAATAATATAGTTAGGTTAACAGAAACTTGGAGGACTGTGAAATGAGTTTGAAAAACGTAACCACTCCCGAAACCAACGTCAGAGAGGTTGAGTTTGAGATCGCGGCTGACGTGTTCGAGGAAGCAGTTACAAAGGTGTTCCGCAAGAACGCCGCAAAAATGACCGTGCCCGGCTTCAGAAAGGGCAAAGCGCCCCGGCATATTATCGAGAAAATGTACGGCAAGGGCGTGTTCTACGAAGATGCGATCAACCAGCTCCTTCCCGAAGCATACGATCAAGCGATCAAGGAGGCAGGCCTTGACACGGTCGGCCGCCCGGAATTTGATATTGTTTCCATCGACGGCTCTGTCATTATGAAAGCGACGGTATACGTCCGTCCGGAAGCATCCGTCAAAGATTATAAGGGCATCGAGGTGACAAAGAAAGTTTCCGCCGTTACCGACGATCAGGTGAACGCCGAAATCGAGCGAGTACGCGACCGCAATTCCAGACGCATCGACGTCACCGACCGCCCGGCACAGATGGGCGACAATGTCAACTTTGATTT
The DNA here is from genome assembly GCA_947625805.1 of uncultured Clostridia bacterium. Classification (GTDB taxonomy): domain Bacteria; phylum Bacillota; class Clostridia; order Oscillospirales; family CAG-272; genus CAKSEI01. The sequence goes on along the minus strand of CANQPT010000007.1, from coordinate 15,047 downwards.
TGACGGCTCGGTGGACGGCGTCCCGTTCGAGGGCGGCAAGAGCGAGCACTTTGACTTGGAACTCGGCTCGGGTCAGTTTATCCCCGGCTTTGAAGAGCAGATCGCAGGTCACTCGATCGGTGACAGTTTTGACGTAAACGTCACTTTCCCGGAAGAGTACCACGCAAAAGAGTTGGCAGGCAAGGCCGCAGTCTTCCGCTGTCTGCTCCATAGCATTCAGTACACAGAGAAGCCGGAACTGGACGACGAGTTTGCAAAAGACGTTTCGGAATTTGACACGCTGGATGAATATAAAGCGGATGTTCGGGCGAAACTGGAAGCGTCCGCTGAAAAGGACGCGGACCGCGCGGTGGATGAGCAGATCATGGACGCGCTGATCGAGCGTTTGGAGGCAGAGATCCCGCCTGTCATGATCGACGAGGAGGCCGAGAACTTCTTACGGGATTATGACAATCGGCTCAAGAGCCAGGGCATGGATTTGGCCACCTATCTCAAATACACAGGCATGACCCTTGACGGTATGCGCGAGCAATTCCGCCCCATGGCAGAGCGTCAGGTCAAGACCCGTCTTGCACTCGAGGCCATCGTCGCCATGGAGAAGATCGAGGCGACCGAGGATGAGGTGAATGCCGAGTATCAGAAGATCGCCGACGCATATCAGGGCGTAACGTTGGATCAGGTCAAAGGGCTGATCGATTCCGCATCTGTCGCCAAGGACGTGGCCGTGGAAAAGGCGGTGCAGCTGGTCAAGGCAGAGGCCAAAATCGTGACCGAGAAAGAGGCCGGGGCTACCACCAAAAAGAGCCCGGCAAAGAAGACGGCCGCAAAGAAGACCGCGGCGGAAGAAAAGACGGCGGGTACCGCAAAGAAAACGACGGTCAAAAAGACCACGACTACAACCAAAACGACCGCAGCAAAAACAACCAAAAAAACTACCACAAAGAAAGAAGCTGAATAATTCATGGCATTAGTACCGACAGTCATTGAACAGACCAATCACGGCGAACGGGCATACGATATTTATTCCCGACTGCTGAACGACCGCATTATCTTCCTCTCCGACGAGGTCAACGACGTAACCGCGTCTTTGGTCGTCGCGCAAATGCTGTTTTTGGAAGCACAGGATCCGGATAAGGACATTTCCTTATACATAAATTCCCCCGGAGGATCGGTAACCGCCGGGATGGCAATTTATGACACGATGAACTACATCAAGTGTGATGTCTCCACCATCTGTATCGGCATGGCGGCCAGCATGGGCGCGTTTCTGCTGTCCAGCGGAACGCCCGGCAAGCGCATCGCCCTGCCCAACAGCGAGATCATGATCCACCAGCCGCTGGGCGGCTATCAGGGTCAGGCTACCGATATCAAGATCCACGCCGAGAACATTCTGCGCATCAAGGACAATCTCAATCGGATCCTTGCCAAAAATACCGGTAATCCGCTCGAGCAGATCATCGCAGACACCGAGCGCGACAACTTTATGAGCGCGAAAGAGGCCTGCGAGTACGGTCTGATTGACAAAGTATTTGAAAAGAGAGCATAAACATGGCAGAAAACAAGCAGGACGGTAACGGACCTCGCTGTTCCTTTTGCGGCAGGCGGGAAGATCAGGTACTCTTTCTGATCCCCTCCCCCACGGGCGCCTGCATCTGCGACGGGTGTATCGATGCGTGCAACGAGTTAATCTATGAGGAAACCCACGCCGCAAAGCATCGGGACACGGCAGAGGCGTCCTTAAGTTTAGAAACCCTGCCCAAGCCCAAGCAGATCAAAGAAAAGTTAGACGAATACGTCATCGGGCAGGACGCTGCCAAAAAGGCGCTGTCGGTGGCGGTCTACAACCACTATAAGCGTGTGCTTTCGGGCGCAGCGGACGACGGGGTCGAGATCCAGAAGAGCAACGTCCTTCTGTTAGGGCCGACCGGTGTGGGCAAGACCTATCTGGCACAGACCCTTGCAAAGACCCTGCGGGTTCCGTTCGCCATCGCGGACGCGACCACGCTGACCGAGGCGGGCTATGTGGGCGAGGATGTGGAAAACATTCTTCTTCGCCTGATCCAAGCCGCCGACTACGACATTGAAAAAGCCGAAAACGGGATTATCTATATCGACGAAATCGACAAGATCTCCCGCCGCAGCGAAAACCGTTCGATCACCCGGGACGTTTCCGGCGAGGGCGTACAGCAGGCGCTGCTCAAAATCCTCGAGGGAACGGTTTCCAACGTGCCGCCTCAGGGCGGGCGCAAGCACCCGAATCAGGAGTTTATTCAGATCAACACCGAGAATATTCTCTTTATCTGCGGCGGTGCCTTTGACACCCTCGATCAGATCATCACCAAGCGCAAGGGCGGACAGACCATTGGCTTTGAAAGCGAAATTCTCGACCGTGCTCAAAAGCGGGAGAAAAGCGCTTATGCCGACGTCACCGCACACGATATCGTGAAATTCGGACTGATCCCCGAACTGGTCGGACGGCTTCCCGTGATCGTATCACTGGACGCGCTCGACCGGGACGCACTCATCCGCATTTTAAGCGAACCGAAAAATTCCATTCTCAAGCAATACACCGCACTGGTCGGCATGGACGGCGCCAAGTTGTCCTTTGACGACGGAGCGCTGGCCAAGATCGCCGATCTTGCCATCGAGCGTGGAACGGGAGCGCGCGGACTGCGCGCGATCATGGAAGAGATCATGCAGGAAACCATGTATGAACTTCCCTCAAAAAAAGGCGTGACCTCGATCACCGTGACCGCGGACGCCGTAGAGGGCAAGTCCTCCCCTATCTGCAAATAGCCGCCATCCGCCCGAATACCGCAACGCGGCATTCGGGCCGCTTGCCTTCAAACGCTTTTAATTCAATTTCATTACATAGAGGTAATCATGAAAATCGTAATTTCCGGGATCGGAAAGGTCGGCGGTGCGCTGACCGAACTGTTGTCCAGAGAAGGTCACGACATCACACTGATCGACCGAAGCGCCCCGCTGGTAGACGAGGCGGTCAACCGGTACGACGTTCTGGGCATTGTCGGCAACGGAGCCAATATCTCGGTGCAGAAAGACGCGGACGTACCGAGGTGCGACTTTTTCATCTCTGTGGCAACCACGGACGAGATCAATATCATGAGTTGTACGGTGGCGCGCGCTCTGGGCGCCAGGCATACGGTAGCGCGTGTGCGCAATCCGGAATACTATATGCAGGCGGATTTCATGATGCAAAACCTCGGCATCGGTATGATCGTCAATCCCGAACTGGAGGCGGCATTCGAGATCGAACGGATTGTGCGCTTCCCCGCCGCCCTCAAGGTACAGCATTTCTCCAAACGGCAGATGGAATTGGTAGAGTTAAAGATCGGTAAGGACAATCCGCTTGCCGGTATGCGCTTATCCGAGCTGCGGGGCAAGCCCGGGCACAATATCATCGTCTGTGCGGTCCAACGGGGGGACCAAGTCATCATTCCCAGCGGCGACTTTGTGATCGAGAGCGGGGACAACATTCACATCACCGCCGCCCACGACCAAATGCTCAGCCTTTTCCGTACCCTGCACCTGCAAAACAAAAAAATCAAGTCAGTCATGCTGATCGGCGGCGGAAATATCAGTTATTATTTGGCAAGGCGGCTCACACGTCTTGGAATTTCGGTCAAGATCATCGAACTTTCCCGCGAGCGGTGCGAGTACCTGTCGGGTGAACTTTCCAAATCCGCGATCATCTGCGGGGACGGCACCGACAGCGAACTGTTGACCGAGGAGGGCGTGGACGGTACCGACGCCTGCGTAGCGCTGACCGACAACGACGAGGAAAACATTCTCGTCTCCCTGTTCGCCGCCACCCGCAAAGTGGACAAGACCATTACAAAAATCAACCGAATGTCTTTCCTTGAGTTGATGCCCAAACTGGGCTACGAGGGAAGCATCATCTCCCCGGTCAATGCGACCGCGGCGCATATTCTCACCTATATCCGCGCCACTGAAAACGCGGTCGGCAGCAATCTGAACGTCTTATACAAAATCGTGGACAACAAGGCCGAGGTGGCTGAGTTTACGGTCACGGAGGCATTTGTAGGAACGGGAATCCCGTTAAAGGATCTTACCCTGAAAAAGAATCTGATCATCGCCGGGATCATTCGCAAAAACGATCTGATCCACCCCGACGGTGCAACCGATATCCGCCCGAGCGATCGGGTGATCATCGTCACCACCAACGAGGGCATTCACGATCTGGACGACGTATTAGCGTGAGGCTGTCATGAACGGTAAAATGATGCTCTATCTGATCGGGCAGATCATGCGCCTGGAGGCAATCCTTATGCTGTTCCCCGCGCTGTGCGCTGCGATCTGTCGGGAAGATCTGATCCCCTTTCTTATTCCGATTGTACTGCTGGCACTGGCAGGGACGCTCTTGACCCTGCGTTCGCCGCAAAAGCGGGATTTTTCCGCCCGCGAGGGCTTTCTGACCGTAGGACTGTCCTGGATCATCCTGTCACTGTTCGGCGCGCTTCCTCTTTTCCTATGCGGAAAAGGCCTTTCCTTTATCGACTGCTTCTTTGAGATCGTATCCGGCTTTACCACCACCGGTGCGACGATTTTGGGCGGGGTCCCCCAAACAATCATCTCCTCTTTCCCGAAAGGGATCTTGTTCTGGCGCAGCTTTACCCACTGGATCGGCGGTATGGGCGTGCTGGTCTTTGTGCTCGCCATCCTGCCCCGTTCGGATATGCGCAATACCAAACTCATGTACCTGATGCGGGCGGAAGTACCCGGTCCTAAGGTGGACAAGATCGTGTCCAAGCTGACCCACACCGCACGCATTCTTTACGGTCTTTATATCGCGCTGACCGCGCTCGAGGTGATGCTGCTGCTCTGCGGCGGTATGAGCGTGTACGATTCGCTGGTGCACGCATTCGGTACAGCGGGCACGGGAGGCTTCAGCGTCAAGGACGCCGGCATCGGAGAGTACGGAAGCGCCTATTTCGACTGGGTGATCGGCGTCTTCATGGTCTTATTCGGGATCAACTTCAATCTCTATTACCTGATTCTCTGCGGTCATATCGGAAAGGCTCTGCGCAGTGAGGAACTCTGGTGGTATCTCGGCATCATCGGCGCCTCTGTCGCCGCCATCACGGTCAATATCGTTCATATGTACACGTCTCTTCCGGAGGCGATCCGTGCTTCTTTCTTCCAAGTGGCCAGTATCATCACGACCACCGGGTATTCCACGGTCGATTTCAACGCATGGCCTACGTTTGCCAAAACCGTGCTGGTCACGCTCATGTTCATAGGCGCCTGCGCCGGCTCGACCGGCGGAGGGATCAAGGTCGGACGGGTCATTCTTCTGGTCAAGAACGGCATCCGAGAGATCCGTTACAGTATGCATCCCCGCTCGATCATCTCGGTTCGCAGCGACGGAAAAAAAGTCGACCATGAAATCATTCGCGGCACGACCTCGTTTATGATCATCTATCTTCTGATTTTCATCTTTTCCGTCCTGTTCGTAGCGGCGCTCGACGGCTTTGACCCGGTCACCTGCTTTACTTCGGTTGCCGCATGTCTTAACAACATCGGACCGGGACTCGGAATGGTCGGGCCTGCGGGCACCTTTGCTCCTTTCTCCGCCCTCTCCAAGCTGCTGCTTTCCTTCGATATGCTGGCGGGCAGGTTGGAGATCTTCCCCATCCTTATGCTCTTCTCCCCGTCTGCATGGAGAAAGCGGTAAAAGCGGCGGCAGAGTCCGCAGGCAATCGTTTTGTATCGTGCATTCCTCCAAAGTCACAGAACGCACTAAAGTCTCTCTTTCGTGTCGCTTTCGTCTTAAATAAGACCTGTTTCAAGGTTTTGCCTTAAAACAGGTCTTTTGAACGTTTCAGGGGGCGTGGGGGATTTTTTCAAAAATCCCCCACAAAATTATTTCAAAACAATCTCGTCGCTTTCGATAAAGGCGGCAGCGGCGGCGGTGTCGCTCATAGGCACGACGGTGTTGGCGTTGCACTCGGTACAAAAGACCAGCACGTCCTCGTTGAGAAAGCGGAAATCGTAGTTTCCGCCTCCGGGCGGGCATTTACAGTGAATACAGCCGTCCGCTTTGAATTCCTCCAACATAAAGCGCACCAGATTTTCGGTTTCCGGGTCGGTCAGGGGCAGTGCGTCCTCGTCGTGAAAGCCGTCAAAGTTCTCGATGCCTGCCTCCCGCATCATCAACGCGAGTTCCCGATCGTTTTCCTCAAGAGCTTGCAGCGCGTCCTTTTTGTCGCCGATAAAGCAGATCTCCACACCGGTATAGGTGCAGGACAGGTGAAGCACCTTCTTTTCGAAAAAAGCGGTTTCCGAAATCAGATAGGTATGCTCCGTACCGCAGGCAAGGCAGGGCACGGCAATGCGTACCTTTTCATTCTTGGTGCGGGTGATCGTAAGGGCGGTGTGCCCGCAGTCGCATTTGAGCCGGATCATATCCCCGGACAGGGTGAAAATGCCCACCACGCTTACCACGCTCAGCCCGCAGTGGGGGCAGCGGTATATTACGGTCGTTTCTTTACTGTTTAATATCATGCGTTCTCTCCATCTATAAAGGGTGACTCGGTCATCTCACTCACGCCGGCCGGCGGGTCAAACTTCTTCGCTTTTACGCCCGCCACCCTCTCAAAGCCGCGATCGTAAACGATTATCTCGTCCATACAGTCGTCTTGTTCCGAGTCGATCGGCTGACCGATATAGTAAATTTTCAGGGTCAGCGTGTCGGTATTCAGATCCACACCCCGGAAAAGCAGCCTGCGATACTGATACCTGCTCTTTCCGAGAAATTTTTGCGCGTATGCGGTAAAATAATAGTCATAGTACCGATTTCCCTGCGCGTCCTCCAGCACAAAGCGGAACAGTTCCCCCTCCGGCAGGAAAGACAACTCGTAGTCCTCCATCAGATGCCCGACCGTGGATTCGTTGTAACGCACGGTCAGTTGGATCTGGCCTGAATCCGGCGCATAACACACGTCGGAAAAAGAGAAATATGCGTCGGCAGTCATGGTATTGCGAATGACGTTTTTTCCTGTGTCGGGGTCTGTATAACTGCCCAGCGGATGGCTCACCAGCGCAAAGCCTTCCGGGTCTTCCTGATATGCGTCATACGCACTTTCGTCCCACAAAATAATGCGCGCGTCCCGGGGTACGGTATTATTTATGTGTATTCTTGCCGCGAGAAATACACAAAAAAGTGCCGTCAAAGTCAAAGCGATCGCGCGGAATACCCGATAGACCCGTCCGTGTGCTTTGGGTAAAAATTCTTCGTAGTCGTTGTCGTTATAGTTATCGTGATCCATGTTTCCTCAAAAAATCGGATTGTTTTTTCATATTGTATCACAATCCGAGCAAAAAAACAACGACGCCCCTTGAAAAACCATACCATAATGTGTTAAAATAGTATGAAATCGGGAAATCTGAGAATATAGAGGACAAGTTATGGAAAACCAACAGAAAGTGATTTTTTCGGGCGTACAGCCCAGCGGCATTTTAACCATCGGAAACTATCTGGGCGCAATCCGCAACTGGGTCGGTTTGCAGGATGACTACCGATCGATCTTTTGCGTGGTGGATATGCACGCAATCACCGTGCGTCAGACCCCCGCCGATCTGCGCCGGCGCACCTATGAAACGCTTGCGATCTATATCGCCGCAGGCATCGACCCCGCGCGTTCCACCCTTTTTGTGCAGAGTCACGTGCCCTGCCACGCCGAACTTGCCTGGGTGCTCAACTGCTCGGCCATGTTCGGAGAACTCTCCCGTATGACCCAGTTCAAGGACAAGAGCGCCAAGCACGCGGACAATATCAACGCGGGGCTGTTTACCTATCCCGTGCTGATGGCGGCTGACATTCTGCTCTATCAGGCGGATTTAGTGCCGGTAGGCCAGGATCAGCGCCAGCATCTCGAACTGTGCCGGGATATTGCAAACCGCTTCAACGGCGTATACGGCGAAACCTTCCGCATCCCCGATGGCTATATCCCCACCGGATCGGCAAAAATCGCCAGTCTGAACGATCCCACCAAGAAGATGAGCAAATCGGACGAAAACGTCAACGCCTTTATTTCACTGCTTGACGATCGGGACACGGTCTTACGCAAATGCAAACGGGCGGTCACCGACTCGGACAGCGAGGTGCGGCGGGCCGAGGGCAAGGACGGCATCAACAACCTGATGAACATTTACGCCTGCTTCACCGGCAAGAGCGACGCAGAGATCGAGCGCGAGTTCGAGGGGCAGGGCTACGGCGTCTTTAAGACGGCGGTCGGAGAGGCCGTGGCAGACGGGCTTGCGCCCATTCAGAACGAATTTGCCCGCCTGATGCAGGACAAAGCATATTTAGAGAGCATTATGCGCGAAGGGGCCGAAACCGCTTTCCGCATCGCCCGCAAGACTCTCTCCAAAGTATACAGAAAGGTTGGTTTTGTGGGACTATGACCACCTATGTCATTTACTGTATCGCGGCGGCGATCGTAAGCTGGGCATTCAGTTTTGCGGTAACACCGCTCGTACGTATTTTTGCCTATGGGATCAAAGCGCTGGACGTCCCGAAAGACGCCCGCCGCGTGCACAAAAAGACCACTCCCCTGCTGGGCGGCCTTGCCATTTGGTTTGGCTTTACCGCGTCAGGCGTACTCTTCTGCGGCCTGTCGGTCGAAAGCATCACCATGTGGTGCGGCGGCACGCTGATCGTGTTACTCGGTATCATCGACGACCGATACGGTATGCCCGCGATGCTCAAATTTCTTTTGCAGATCGCCATTGCAACCGGCACCGTGCTGATCGGCGGCTTCTCCATCCAAGAGATCAACCTGTTCGGCAATACCATTGTTTTTCCCGGCGTCTGGGATACGGTCATCCCGGTCTTTTGGATGGTCGCGCTGATCAACGCAATCAATCTGATCGACGGTCTCGACGGCCTCGCCTGCGGGATTTCCTGTATCGGCGCGGTCACGATCCTGATCATTTCGATCATCTATTCCAACGCATATATGGCGCTGTTTTCCGCCGTGCTGATCGGCTCCTGCGCGGGATTTCTGCCGTATAATTTCAATCCGGCCAAAATCTTTATGGGCGATACCGGCTCGATGTTTTTGGGCTATATCCTCTCGATCATGTCCATTCAGGGTATCATGTCCATGCATTCCCTGCTGGCTTTCTTAACGCCGATCGCAGTGTTCGGGCTTCCCCTGCTGGATACCGCATTCGCCTTTATCCGCAGGATCCTGCACGGACGCAGTCCGTTCTCGGCAGACAGAGGACATCTGCACCACCGCCTGATCGATATGGGCTTTACTCAGAAACAGACCGTGTGCATTCTCTATCTGATCAGTGCCATGCTGGGTATGTCCGCGATCATCTTCTCCCTGCGCAACCTGTATGAGCCTTTGGCGCTTTTAACCGCACGACGGCTGATGTTCTGTGCTTGCGGAATCTTAGCGCTGGGAGTTTTGCTCTTTGTCTTTGAATTTCTCGTGTTCCACAATATGCATATCCGCCGGCATTCCGGCCTCGGCCTGCCCTCCGACCAGACCGATGAAGATGAAAATAACAACTAAATAAAATGGCAAAACATACAGATATAGCACTGCGCTCTAAAACCGTTTACTGTGTTTATGCGCAATCATACAAAAGAAGGAACATTTCGCGCTCTGCAGGCCGATCTTGCCCGGATCGCGGCGCTGGGCACGGACATTATCTGGCTGATGCCGATCCATCCCACAGGGCAGATCGCCCAAAAGGGGACGTACGGCTGTCCCTATTCCATCCGGGACTACCGCGCGGTCAATGAGGAATACGGCACCATGGAGGATTTCTGTGCGCTGACAGACGCCATTCATGCCCTTGGAATGCGGGTAATCATTGACGTCGTGTACAATCACACCTCGCGGGATTCTGTACTGCTGAAAGAGCACCCGGAGTATTTCTATCACAACGAGCAGGGCGAGCCCATCAACCGCATCCCGGACTGGGAAGACGTAATCGACCTGAATTACACCCTGCCCGAACTCCGGGAATATCAGATCGAAACCTTGGTGGAGTGGGCCAAGATGGTGGACGGATTCCGGTGTGACGTGGCGCCGATGGTTCCGGTAGACTTTTGGGCAGAGGCGGTAGATCGGGTCGCCGAGGTAAGACCGGACGCCATCTGGCTTGCCGAGGTGGGCGGACCGGGCTTTATGCGGTGGTTAGAGCGGCTGCACTGCCCCTGGTGGTGCGAGAGTGAACTGCTCACAGCCTTTGATATGACATACGACTATGACGGATATGACTATTTCGGAAGATATTTAGCCGATAAGATCCCACTGTCCACATACACGCAATACCTATGCAATCAAAACGGCTTAAATTCCCGCAATTATGTAAAACTCCGCTTTTTGGAAAATCATGACCAACCCCGCGCCAAGCAGCGGATCCCGAACGATCGGGATCTGGACAACTGCACTGCGTTTAGTTTTTTCCTGTTTGGTCCCGCGCTGATTTACGCAGGTCAGGAATACTCCAATTCCTTTACGCCGTCGCTGTTTGAAAAGCAGCCGATCGACCGCAAAGGAAAGGATCGCTCGGCGCTGCTCACCTCGCTTGCAAAGTTAAAGTCCATGCCGCTCTTTTCCGAAGGATATTTTGATCTATGGGCAAACGACGCACTGGATACCGCAGTGGGCAGTTACCGCAAGGGTGATGCATATGCGGTAGGTGTCTTTCGCCTGAAGAGTGCCAAAGGCTCAGTGGAAGTACCTCTGCCGGACGGCGAGTACCGCAATGAGATCGACGGCAAGACCGTCCGTGTGCGGGCAGGCAAACTCAACGTCTGCCACTGCCCGATCATTGTATATGTGAATTCTTAATATTTGAGGGGGTTCTTTTGAAAAAGAACCCCCTCAAACTCCCCCGAAAACTTTGGGTTATGATTTGGCTTTGCAGTGTATTTTATGCTGAGCGGCAAGCATAATGAGATAAAACGCCAGCAGATAAAACGGGAAGATTGCCATGTGGGTAAACTGTCCCAGTGCACCGCAGAGCGGCGGAGCAATCATAATGCCGAGGCTGGACGCCGCCATCTGGGTACCCATGACAAACGGGCTGATCTGCGCGCCGAAAATCCGCGGAGTAAGAGAACTGAAATTCGGGAAAAGCGGCCCGACGCCCAGCCCGACCAAAAAAAGACCGACGGCGGACAGGGCGGCAGGCACGGGAAGCAACAAGAGAAAGATCGCCGCGCCTGACACGACCTGCGCGATGCGTACCACCCGCCAGGCGTCCCACCGTGTGCCGATCACGCCGGACAAAAACCGTCCCAGCGCCATTCCGATGTAAAAGAACATGACCATGCGCGCCGCGTCCGCCGCCGCCATATGCTTGTATTCCACCAAAAAGGTACTGCCCCATCCGCCGCAGGTCCACTCGATGGCGCAAGAGGTAAAAAACAGACACCACATGGTGGGCACGCCCGGGATCCGGGCGATTTCTTTCAGTGAAAGGTTTCCCGTCTTGTATTCCGTATCCGCCTGCTCTGCGCCCCGGGCACTTTTCCAGGCCGGCAGAGTGACAATCAGAAACAGGGTGATGCCCAGTTGAATAAAAAAAGCAAGCCGATAGCCGCCCCGCCAACCCGCCGGGCCGTCAATCGCACGGGAGAGAAGATAGGGACTGAGCGAAACGCCGATGCCGTAAAAGCAATGCAAAAAACTGACCTGCGATGCGGAATAGTAGAGCGATATGTAGTTGTTGAGCGCCGTATCGATCGCCCCCGCCCCCAACCCCAGCGGGATGGCGCACAAGCAGAGCACGAGAAAGTTGCCCGAGAAAGAATAGCCGAGCAAAGCAAAAGCGGTCATGGCCGTGCTGATGATACTGACCCGCGCTGTGCCCAGCCGACGAATGACTTTTGCACTGCAAAGGCACGAGGTAAAGGTTCCACAGCAGATCAGCGCACCCACCACGCCTGCAAAAGAGATCGGCAGACCGAACTCGGCGTAAATGGCAGGCCAGGCCGTACCGAACAGTGAATCCGGTATGCCAAGGCCGATATAAGCAATATAGATCACAACAAACAATAAAATCGCCATATAGTGTATTATACAGCATATTCCGCTTTTGTCAAGACAAAAATCGCCCGTTTCCGGGCGATTTTTGCAATACCGTGCGGATTTTCAGTCCGCTTGATCCATAGAGTCAAACGATCACGTACGCGCCGAGTGCGGCGGTGGTATTTTCGTCGTATCGCAGCCAGCCGTCCTCCAGCGCCCGGTCGAAAACAAATCCGCGATCAAAACAGCCCGCATCCGAACCCATCAGCATACGGCAGTAATAACGTAACATCTTTTGGTCCTCCTGATATACCGCAGGAAGATCGGCAACGGCGGCCGCACGGACGTATTCCGCTCCCTCGGCAAACAGGGCGTGTATCTGCCCGGCAACGCCCGATAACTCGGACAATTCCGAGGCGCTAAACCGCCCCTTGCACATCTGCGTGATTTCCTGTCGAAGGACGACCACGGCAGGCTCGTACCCCTTGTCCGTGTGCCGGACGTAGCCATGCTCTGACAGTTTTTCGAGTTGAGCGGGATCGCATTTCCCGCCGCCGGCAAGCGTATGCAGGGCGGCCGCCTCATCCGGGTCGATAAACTCCGGCGTTTTCTTGTCGATCCCGCGATAATAAAACTTGTACTGTTCGCCGCAAAGACCGACAAAATGATGTGGTGAAAACTCCGCAAGCTGTAAGCCGATGATATCCCATGCACCGTTGTCCGGGCGCTTGGTATGGGAGGACAGTTTCGGACCCGTCTTGGTCTGCATCTGAAAATAGTCAAAAGCGCGCATCAGCAAGATCCATTTTGCTTCCTCATACTCCACATACGGGCCGTAACAGTCGATACCGTGCGCTTTGCAGGCACGCACAAAGCGATCCACAACGCCTTCCAGCAGTTCGGTAACCGTCGGTGCGATTTCTGCGGTTTTCCGATAACATTTCTCCCGCACCTGACGGCTGAAGATCGGAAACGAGGGCTGATACCGCCCGTCTTTTTCCCATAATAGCGTCTGTTCGACCAAAAATTTCAGTTCCTGCTCCATATACGGCAGGGCGATTCCCAACTCGAGGGACAGCTCCTCCGCCGTCCTCGGACTGCCATAGGACTCAAGGAAAATATTCTTGTACAAAAGATGCGACAGAATGCTCCAAGGCTGTCCGTTCTTTCCAAACGAAGAGCAACTGTTCGCAAAGATGATCTCCTCCGGTTTGTAACTTTTTACGCCAAATTCTCTTGCCATATCCATACCTTCTTTCAAGATTTTCCGGGCGCGGAACAGTTTGCTTTTCACAGTTCCTTCCGGGAGCGACACGGCTTTTGCGATCTCTTTCACACTGCGGTTTTCCATGTAATAGGCGACGACGATCCTGCGGTAATCCGAAACGATGAACGCCAACTCCCGCCGGAGCAGTGATAACTGTTCACTGCGTACATATTCATCTTCGATTTCCCGCGGATCGCACAATTCGAACTCTCCGACGTCCACTCCGGAAACGTGCTCGTACCGCCTTCGCTTGCAGTCTGCCCAAACGCTGTACCGATTGCGCGCAATCTTCCATACCCACGCGGCAAAGCTGCGCGGCTCCCTGCCCTTTTGCAGCTCGGCAATGATATTCAGCGAAATATCCGATGCCAGATCTTCCGAATCGTACCCGTTACCGGTCTTTTAGCAAAAGTAAAACATCTTGCCCATGTATTCGCGTGTGTATTCCTCGATACGCCTCTCGGCCCCATTTTTGAGTTGCATCTTCATGCCCTCCTTTCCCCGGATTTCGTCATAATAGTGTGAACTTTTTACAAACGGTTGCAGCTTTTTCTTTCCTTATTCGCATTTTTCTTTTGTATTGACAGCGAGGGCGCCGATGTGATATAATTTGATTAGAAATAACGGGAAGCGGTCGTGTTGCACACAGACCGCTTTGTATGATTGAGGACGTCATGCAAACCAAAGCAAAGCAAATTTTGGAAGCTGTTCAATCGGGAGAACTGTCGGTGGACGACGCGCTGCTGGCGCTCAAATGCGAGCCGTACGAGGACATCGGATATGCCAAGGTCGATCTGCACCGCTCCATACGGCAGGGCGCGGCGGAGGTCATTTACGGCGCGGGCAAAACCCCCGAGCAGATGATCGGGATTGTCGATACCATGAAGAGAAACGGACAGGACCGAATTCTGCTCACCCGCCTGTGCCCGCAGTCGGCGGAGGCGGTCGGCGCGGTGCACCCCCTCGACTATCATCCGGAGGCAAGCATCGGAATCATCGGTGATATTCCCGTCCCGGACGGGCTCGGAAAGATCTTGGTCGCCACCGGCGGAACAAGCGATATTCCGGTCGCAGAGGAAGCGGCGCTGACCGCCGAACTGCTCGGCAATGCCGTCACCCGCTTATATGACGTCGGCGTGGCGGGACTGCATCGACTGCTTGCCCACAAAGAAGAAATTATGCGTGCCGGCGTGATCATCGCCATCGCCGGCATGGAGGGAGCGCTTGCCAGCGTGATCGGCGGACTTGCCGACTGCCCGGTGATCGCCGTGCCGACCAGTGTCGGATACGGTGCAAGTTTCGGCGGGCTGTCCGCTTTGCTTTCCATGCTCAATTCCTGCGCCAGCGGTGTGTCGGTGGTCAACATCGACAACGGATTCGGCGCGGGGTATTTTGCAAGCATGATCAACCACATGGAGGTAAAAAGATGAAAACGCTCTATCTTGACTGCTCGATGGGTGCGGCGGGCGATATGCTGACCGCGGCGCTTGTGGAACTTTTACCGGATCCGGACGCATTTATCGCCGAACTCAACGCGCTGGGCATTCCCGGTGTGACCGTGACCCGGGAAAGTGCCGTCAAGTGCGGCATTACCGGCACACACCTGTCGGTGCGGGTACACGGGTCAGAAGAGGACGAGCATACACACGCACATCATCACCAACACGACCATGCATACACGCATGAACATACACACGAGCATGAGTACCATCATCACAGCAGTCTGCACGAGATCGAGC
>CANQPT010000006.1 GCA_947625805.1 uncultured Clostridia bacterium | reverse complement strand
GATCAACCCAGGCAACACCGGACAACTCCCGTGGGAAGGATAGAGCTCGTCAAACTGCCCCGCCATGCTTTCCAGCCGACGCAGGCTGTGGATGTAGGCGTGCATCTCCCGGCACTCGCCGAACATGAAAATCCGACCGTCCTGTACCGGGTCGCCGGAGAAGAGCCACCGATTTGTTTGATCAAGCACCGCAATACTGCCCGGCGTGTGCCCGGGAAGCGCGATCACGCGAAGCGGACGGTCACCCAAGTCAATTCCATCCCCGTCCCAAAGCGGCAGGATCTTCCCCTGCCGCTTTTGCTTGCCGTATAAGTTCACGCATTCGGCGGGATTCATATAAAATTCGTCAAACTCGCCGTTGCTGCCGATGTGGTCGGGGTCGGCGTGAGTATTGAGCAGGGACAGCGGCAGGTCGGTGAGTGTCTGCGCCAACTCCTTAGCATTGCGGGTCTGCATTCCGCTGTCGATGAGTAGAGCGCGGTTGCTCCCCGTCAGCAGAAAAAAGCGGACGCCGTCCTCTTCAAATCGCCATGTTTGCTTATCGATTTTTACTGTGCGTACCATTTCGTTTTTCCTTCATTCGTCAATTGCCGTCCACTGGTATAAGTGCTTGCCATCTCTTAATATTTTCCCCCGCAGGCAGTTGTACGGCACTTCTTTCACATCTACCTGCACTTTTCCCATGGAACCAATATCTCCGGATACCGTCGGTCTTGTTGGCGTGGCGGTTGTTTTTTCTTCTTCTCCACAGTTAAAAAACATCAAAACAGGCATAAAGATTTTCATGTAGGTCGTAAATGCTAGGTACATTTTCTCAAAAATTCATAAGCCGCATAAAAGCGGTAAAAACCAAAATCTGTCAACAAAAAGGAGTGAAAAACGGCTCCTTTTTCACTTTGCAAGCGGCAAACTCGAGGTATAGCACAATTTTCCTGTAAAATCAAGTATCGAACGCGGGAATGTAAGCATCGGTTGCCGACCCCGGGTCTTGAAAAAATCCGTTAAAGCCCGCGCGCAGTACCTCGTCCGCCACGCTCTCGTACTCAAAGGTGGTGATCGTGCGGGCAAGAGACCGGGGTACGCCCGGCATGGGAGTGTACTGCCGCATAAGAGAGAAAAGAAAATCCTCGGACGAAAAGGCCTCAGACAGCGTCCGGACGATCGCAATGCTGTCCCGGCGGCAGCCGGGCAGCACCAGATGCCGCACCAGCATTCCGCGCATGAGCAGTCCCTTTCGCATCACCGGACGGCCGACCTGCGCGAACATTTCCCGCAGTGCGTTCATCGCACAGTCAAAATAATCGGGCGCGTTTGCATAGGCTTTTGACAGAGCGGGGTTAAAATATTTGATATCCGGAAGATAGACGTCCACCAAACCTGCAAGAGAGCGCAGACTTTCGGCCCGCTCGTAACCGCCGGTATTATAAACTACGGAGACGTGCAATTCCCCGCGCACCGCCCGCAGAGCCTCGGCGATGGCTGGAATGTATTGGGTCGGACTGACCAGATTGATATTGTGCGCCCCCTGCGCTTGTAAATCGAGAAAGGCCCGGGAGAGTTCCCCGGTTGTAAGCGTGCGCCCGCCGGCGCCGCCGCTGATCGCGTGGTTTTGGCAAAACACACAGTGCAGCGGACAGCCTGCAAAAAAGACGGCGCCCGAGCCGCGCTCTCCTGAAATGCACGGCTCTTCCCATCTGTGCAGCGCGGCACGTGCGACACGCACCTCACCCGGCGCACCGCAATATCCGACCCCCGCCGTCCGGTCGGCTCCGCACCGCCTCGGACAGAGGGTACAATGCTTCAAATCCATATCCATTCTCTAAATATACCGCAAATCAATTTTTGAATTATGGGTTTTACGGCTCCCATTATACTCTTAAATTTTGCCGGTTGCAAGACGTTTTGTGAATTTTCAACCGTTTGAAAAATCGCAGAACAATCGATAAAAATTTCCGGTTTTCCCCTTGACAGGCAGAAAAACCTGTGATACAATGTATAATACTGAAAAATCCGAATTGTGCTGATTCGGGCTTTCGGAGGAAATCCAATAAAGACAGAAAAACAAGCGGTATATCCGTAAACAGCGGTACGCGCGATTTACCTTTGGGTGCATCTTTGCCGATCAAATGCCGGTAACCAGCCTTGGCATGGCAAAGGACAAATGTAAACAAAATGTTAAATCGCGGCGGCTCTGTGTTCGGTATGCCCTTTTTATTGCGGAAACGGAGGAGAAAGTTAATGGTCAACCCCCAGAAGATGGGAAACACCACGAGAATGAGTTTTTCAAGAATCCACGAAGTCATTGACATGCCGGATCTTTTGGAAGTTCAGAAAAAGTCTTATCAGTGGTTTTTGGAAGACGGACTCAACGAGGTGCTGCGCGACGTGTCCCCCATCGTGGACTATTCGGGCAACCTGCAGATCGAGTTTGTCAGTTATTCGATCGACCCGACCCCCAAATACCCGGAGGAGGAGTGCAAGGAGCGTGACGTCAACTATGCCGCACCCCTGCGCGTGGTCGTGCGCCTGTTCAACAAGGAGACGGGCGAGGTTTCCGAGAAGGAGATCTTCATGGGCGATTTTCCGCTCATGACCGAGAACGGAACATTTATCATCAACGGCGCCGAGCGCGTGGTGGTTTCTCAGATCGTCCGCAGTCCCGGTATGTACTATGAATCCAGCGTGGACAAATCGGGTAAATCCAACTATGCCGCCACGGTTATTCCCTATCGCGGCGCGTGGTTAGAGTACGAGACTGACGTCAACGACGTGTTCTATGTGCGCATTGATAAAAACCGTAAGATCCCGATCACCGTGCTGCTGCGGGCTCTCGGCGTGGATACCGACCAGAAGATCCGCGAGATGTTCGGTGAGGATATCAAGATCACCTCTACCCTGGAAAAGGACGGCATGAAGGAGGAGGCAATCGCCAACGGTACTACTGAGCGCGACGAGTCCCTCAAAGAGATCTACAAAAGGCTGCGTCCGGGCGAGCCGCCGCTGGTGGAAAGCGCCTTAACCCTGATCGGCAACCTGTTCTTCGACCCAAAGCGGTATGATCTTGCGCCGGTCGGACGGTATAAATTCAACAAGAAGATGGGCATCGCCTCCCGGATTGCAGGCCTCAAGCTGGCCTCCGACGCGGTGTCCGCCATCACGGGCGAAGTGATCGCCGCAAGCGGGACAACCCTCGACGCCGAAAAGGCCGAAAAGATCGAGCGCGCAGGCGTCAACGAGGTCACGGTCATCGCCGAGGACGAGACCGAAGTCCGGGTATTCTCCAACGGCATGGTCTATCCGGAAAGCGTGCTGGGATATGATCTTTCCGAGGTCAAGATTACCGGCAAGGTCGATTTGCGTGTCTTAAACGAGATATTCGAAGAGTGCGGCTCCGACAAGGCGGCCGTGCTTGCGGCGTGTGACGCGCGTCGGCATGAACTTGCTCCCAAGCATATCACCAAGCAGGACATTTTCGCTTCCATCAACTATCTTATCTCCCTCTCCCACGCGGTGGGAACGGTGGATGACATCGACCATCTGGGCAACCGCCGTCTGCGTTCGGTGGGCGAACTCTTGCAAAATCAGATGCGCATCGGTTTCTCCCGTATGGACAAGATCATCAAGGAGCGCATGACCATTCAGGACAGCGAGACCATCACCCCCGAGGCTTTGATCAACATACGCCCGGTGGTGACCGCCATCCGCGAGTTCTTCGGCTCCTCTCCCCTTTCTCAGTTCATGGATCAGCACAACCCGCTGGCAGAACTGACCCACAAGCGCCGTCTGTCGGCACTCGGTCCCGGAGGACTTTCCCGTGACCGCGCGTCTTTCGAGGTGCGTGACGTACACTATACCCATTACGGCAGAATGTGCCCGATCGAGACCCCGGAAGGTCCCAACATCGGTCTTATCTCCTATCTTGCCACCTATGCCCGGATCAACGAGTACGGCTTTATCATGGCGCCCTACCGCAAAATCGACAAGAAAAAGGGCGTGGTGACAAACGAGATCGTCTACATGACCGCCGACCAGGAGGACGCATATATCGTCGCGCAGGCAAACGAACCGCTCGATGAGAAAAACCGCTTTGTCAACAAGCGCGTGACCGCCCGTATGCGCACCGAGATCGTCGAGGTCGAAGCGTCTCAGGCAGATTATATGGACGTATCGCCCAAGATGGTGGTGTCGGTTGCCACCGCAATGATTCCTTTCCTTGAGAATGACGACAACTCCCGTGCGCTCATGGGCTCCAATATGCAGAAGCAGGCAGTGCCGCTCATGGTCACCGAAGCGCCGATTGTCGGTACCGGCATGGAGTACAAGGCGGCGGTCGACTCGGGCGTTGTGGTTTGCGCCAAGGCGGCGGGCACGGTCAGCCGCGTAACCGCCGATCAGATCACCATCGACCGCGACGGCGGCGGGTCGGACACCTATCACCTGATCAAATTCAACCGCTCCAACCACGGCACCTGCGTCAATCAGCGCCCGATCGTAAGTCTGGGTGACAAGATCGAGGTGGGTCAGGTCATTGCGGACGGTCCTGCAACCGCCGGCGGCGAGATCTCGCTGGGCAAGAACGCATTGATCGGCTTTATGACATGGGAGGGCTACAACTACGAGGACGCGGTCCTGCTCAACGAACGACTGGTTCGCGACGACGTATATACTTCCATTCATATTGAAGAATTCTCCCACGAGGCAAGAGATACCAAACTCGGTCCGGAGGAGATTACCCGCGAGATTCCCAACGTGGGCGACGACGCCCTCAAGGATCTCGATCCCGACGGGATCGTCCGCAAAGGTACCGAAGTACGCGCGGGCGACATTCTGGTAGGTAAGGTCACGCCCAAGGGCGAAACCGAACTGACCGCCGAGGAGCGCTTACTGCGCGCCATCTTCGGCGAAAAGGCCCGCGAGGTGCGCGACACCTCGCTGCGTGTGCCCCACGGTATGTCGGGCATCGTCGTGGACGTCAAGGTGTTCTCCCGCGAGAACGCGGATGAACTATCCCCCGGCGTGCACAAGGTGGTGCGGGTCTATATCGCACAAAAGAGAAAGATCTCGGTAGGCGACAAGATGGCAGGCCGACACGGCAACAAGGGCGTCGTTTCCCGCATTCTCCCGCCGGAAGATATGCCTTTCTTACCGGACGGCACACCGCTGGACATCGTGCTCAATCCGCTGGGCGTGCCTTCCCGAATGAACATCGGACAGGTGCTGGAGGTGCATCTCGGCATGGCCGCCAAGAAACTCGGCTGGCACGTGATGACCCCGGTCTTTGACGGAGCGAACGACGACGATATGAAAGCAATGCTCGAGCGCGCCGGTATGCGTCCGGACGGGAAAACCGTTCTGTATGACGGACGCACGGGCGAGCCGTTCGACAACCCGGTCACGGTCGGCATCATGTACTATCTCAAACTCCATCACCTGGTGGACGACAAGGTACACGCCCGCTCGACCGGACCCTACTCGCTGATCACCCAACAGCCGCTGGGCGGAAAAGCCCAGTTCGGCGGACAGCGGTTCGGCGAGATGGAGGTCTGGGCGCTGGAGGCATACGGCGCGGCCTACACCCTGCAGGAGATCCTGACTGTCAAGAGCGACGACGTCAACGGCCGTGTCAAGGCATACGAGGCGATCGTCAAGGGGCAGAACATTCCGCAGCCGGGCGTACCGGAATCGTTCAAAGTGCTGGTCAAAGAGTTACAGACCCTGTGTCTGGACGTGCACATTATGGACAAAGACGGACAGACCATTGAACTGACGGAACTGGACGACGCCGACATGAATCTTCCCAACTATGTGCCGGAGGACGATCTCGGCCCGACGGTTGCAAGCGAGGACGAGATCAACGAGTACTTTGTGGAAGAAGAATTCCCGGACGATGAGTTCGCGGACGACGGCACGTACGACCAAGAAGATTTTTAAGAGTTAGGAGAAGATAGGAATGAACGATAACGCATTTGATTCCATCCAAATCGGTCTGGCTTCTCCCGATACAATCAGAAGCTGGTCCTATGGCGAGGTCACTAAGCCGGAGACCATCAACTACCGCACCCTGAAGGCAGAACGGGACGGCCTGTTCTGCGAGAGGATCTTTGGGCCTACCAAGGACTGGGAGTGCTTGTGCGGTAAATATAAGCGCGTGCGCTACAAGGGCAAGGTGTGCGAAAAGTGCGGGGTTGAGGTTACGACCAAAAAAGTGCGCCGTGAGAGAATGGGTCATATTGAGCTTGCCGCTCCGGTTTCCCATATCTGGTATTTCAAGGCCATCCCCTCCCGCATGGCGCTCTTCCTTGACCTGTCGCCCCGGGCGCTGGAAAAGGTGCTCTACTTTGCCCAGTATATCGTCATCGATCCGGGCAGCACGCCGCTCGAGAAATATCAGCAACTGGATGACCGCGAATACAAGGAGTACTACGAGCGCTATGAAAACGACTTCCGGGTCGGCATGGGCGCAGAAGCCATCAAGGAACTGCTTGCCGAGATCGATGTGGAGGCGCTCTCGAAGCAGCTCAAGGAAGAACTCAAAACCGCGACCGGTCAGAAAAAGACCCGCATTATCAAGCGCTTAGAAGTCGTCGAGGCGTTCCGCCTTTCGGGCAACAAGCCCGAGTGGATGATTCTTGACGTGGTCCCGGTCAGCCCTCCGGATATCCGACCGATGACACAACTTGACGGCGGTCGGTTTGCAACCTCGGACCTGAACGACCTCTACCGCCGCGTGATCAACCGCAACAACCGTCTCAAACGGCTGATGGAACTGCATGCTCCGGATATCATTATCCGCAATGAGAAGCGTATGCTGCAGGAGGCGGTCGATTCTCTGATCGACAACGGCAGACGCGGCAAGCCGGTCACCGGCCCTTCCAGCCGTCCGCTCAAGTCGCTCTCCGAGATGCTGCGCGGTAAGCAGGGACGCTTCCGTCAGAATCTTCTCGGCAAACGTGTGGACTACTCCGGCCGTTCGGTAATCGTGGTAGGCCCTGAACTTAAGATCTATCAGTGCGGTCTTCCCAAGGAAATGGCGCTGGAACTGTTCAAGCCGTTTGTCATGAAGCGTTTGGTGGAAACGCAAAAGGCCACCAACATCAAGGACGCAAAGAAAAAGGTCGAGAAGGTCGCACCCGAGGTATGGGACGCGCTCGAAAACGTCATCAAGGACCATCCGGTTCTGCTCAACCGTGCGCCCACCCTGCACCGTCTGTCCATTCAGGCATTCGAGCCTGTGCTGGTAGAGGGCCGCGCCATCAAACTGCATCCGTTGGTTTGTACCGCTTTCAACGCCGACTTTGACGGCGACCAGATGCCGGTACACGTCCCGCTTTCCAGCGAGGCACAGGCGGAGGCACGTTTCCTCATGCTGTCGGCCAACAATTTCTTAAAGCCGGCGGACGGCCGTGCCGTGGCAGTGCCTTCCCAGGACATGGTGCTCGGATCGTTCTATCTTACCATCGACAAGGCGGGCGAGCCGGGTGAGGGTCATGCTTACCGCGACTTCAACGAGGCCATGATGGCTTATGAGAACGGCGATCTGGGCCTGCACGCCCCCATTCGTATCCGCGTTACCAGACAGATCGACGGGGTCGAGCATAGCGGCATGATCGACGCGACTCTGGGACGGTTGATTTTCAACAGTCAGATTCCGCAGGATCTTGGCTTTGTGGATCGTTCTGATCCCGACAAACTGCTCGATCTTGAGGTCATGTTCACGGTCAAGAGCAAGGATTTGCGCGAGATCGTCGACCGCTGCATGAAACTGCACGGCTCGGCAACTACCGCTCAGGTGCTCGACAACATCAAGTCGATGGGCTATAAATATTCTACCAAAGCGGCTATCTCGATCTCGGTTGCCGACGTCGAAATTCCGCAGGCAAAATATGACATCATCGCAGATGCGGAAAAGCAGGTAGAGAACATCTTCGGACACTTTGAGCGAGGCGAGTTGACCGAGGAAGAGCGCTACAATGCGGTGGTCGATATCTGGACTCAGGCTACCAAGGACGTGGTCACCGCACTCCAGTCGGGGCTTGATCGGTACAATCCGCTCAAGATGATGTCCGATTCGGGAGCCCGCGGTAACATTACCCAGATGCGTCAGCTTGCCGGTATGCGCGGACTGATGATGTCTGCCACCGGTCGTACCATGGAGATCCCGATCAAGAGTAACTTCCGCGAGGGGCTTAATATCCTCGAGTACTTCATGGCGGCAAGAGGCTCACGTAAATCTCTGTCCGATACGGCGCTTCGTACCGCAGACTCAGGTTATCTGACCCGCCGTCTTGTGGACGTTTCCCAGGAGGTCATTATCCGCGAGGAGGACTGCGGCACACGCAAGGGTATCTGGGTCAGCCAGATCACCGACGACAACGACGTCATCGAGCCGTTGTCCGACCGCCTTTTGGGCCGTTATATCATCGGCGACGCGGTGGATCCCGCCACCGGTGAAGTGCTTGCATCCGACGGCGATATGCTGAACGCGGCACAGGTCACGGCCATTGTGAACGCCGGAATCGAGCGGGTCTATATCCGCACCATTCTCGAGTGCGAGGCCAAGAACGGCGTCTGCGCACACTGTTACGGCAGCGACCTTGCCACCAGCAAGAAGGTCAACGTGGGTGAGGCTGTGGGTATCATCGCGGCACAGTCGATCGGTGAGCCGGGTACACAGTTGACCATGAGAACGTTCCACCAGGGCGGCGTGGCATCAGGATCGGATATCACCAACGGTCTGCCCCGTGTCGAAGAGTTGTTCGAGGCACGCAGACCCAAAAAGACTGCCGTGCTTGCCGAGATCGCCGGAACGGTCAGCTTTGACGAGATCAAGCATATGCGCAATATCGTTCTGACCGGCGAAGGCGGAGAACAGAAGTTCTACCCCGTGGCATACGGCATACGGATCTTGGTCGCAGAGGGCGACTATGTGGTCAAGGGTCAGGCGCTGACCGAGGGCAACAAGTATCCGCAGGATATCGCCCGGATCAACGGTCTCGACGAAACCTACGACTACCTGCTCCGCGAGGTGCAGAGGGTCTACCGTATGGAGTCGGTTGAGATCAACGATAAGCATATCGAAGTCATTGCCCGCCAGATGACCCGCAAGGTGCGCATCGAGGACAGCGGAGATACCGATCTTTTGATTGGCTCTATGGTCGATAAACTCGAGTTCCAGCGTGCCAACGAGCAGATTCAGGCGCGCATCGACGCAGGCGAGATCGAACTTTGCCCGGCCGTCGGCGTACCGACACTGTTGGGTATCACCAAGGCGTCGCTGATGACCGAATCTTTCTTATCCGCGGCATCCTTCCAGGAGACCACCAAGGTGCTCACCGAGGCGGCCATTCACGGTAAAGTCGACCACCTGCTGGGTCTGAAGGAGAACGTGATTATCGGTAAATTGATCCCAGCGGGAACGGGTATGGCCCGCTACCATGAGGTCGGCGTCGAAAAGAACGAGCCTTCCGGGCAAGAGCCGATCCCGGCCGAGCCTGCGGCAGAAGAGAACGCGCCTGTAGCGGAAGAAAACGCGCCCGCAGAGCCTGCGGAGAAGACCGAAACCGCCGATTGATCCGCAATAGATGAAAAAAGCCGCACACGGGCGTGTGCGGTTTTTTCGGGTTTTGATGGGATTTACAACCATTATTCCACAAGTAGTCCTGCGTCTTTTGCATTTTGCAGAAAAGCGTCGACGTCGGCACTTGCGACCTGCGGGTCCACCTCGTATTCGGCGGTCAGCGCGGCGATCAGGGCTTCGCGGGTGGTTTTCTTTTGCAGATGTTCCCAGAGAAAAACTCCGGTTGCGTTAAGGGTCACCATGCCGTCAAATTCCCGGGATGCTTGTCCGACCGGCACGACCGCGCCGGTATCTCCTACCTTGCGCAGAATAAAATCGTTTTTAATCTTCATCTTACCTTTTCTCCTTATCCTTGGGGCACATGGCCTGATAGGCGATCAGCACCGCCGTGGGTGTAGGCGTGCACTGCATGCGAAAGAGCGGCGCCGCCTGTGCTGTACGCACTAAAATATCCAGCATCAACTCTGCACCCGTACGGGGCAGGATACGCACGGTCTGTTCATACAAGAGGGGCAGAGCCTGCTCGGCGCTGATGGGCGCGATGCAATCGACTGTGCCTCGCTCGAGAATGCAGATACCCGCCACGGGCGCGCAGGTATTGCGGGAAAGATCGGTTTTGCCCGAAAAGGGCGTGCCGTAGGCGTACAACTTTCCGTCTGCAAAGCGCAGCGCCGGTTTATCATCATTGAGAATATACGCCCGCTCTCCGAACTTCTGTAACCATAGGGCAGTGTGGGTGGATTTTCCCGTTCCGGGCGGCGCGGTGAACAGATATGCCCGACCGTCGGCTACCACGGCAGAGGAATGAAGCATCATGCCGCCAAAGCGCAGCAACTGCCGGTAAAAGAGCGATCCAAAGGCCAAATATTCGCACTGATCCTCACTTAACCCCGGATCGTTCTCCTGCATCTGTGCGACATAATCCTGCGGCGGAGTGATCGTGATCTGTGCTTTGCCGTCGCGCTCGGAGCGATAGGGCTCGGCCTGTGTGAGCAGGGTCGGATAACGCGGCGACATTTCCACCAAAAGCCCCGCAAGATCATAAAGTGCCATTGCGTTCCTCGTCGAAGTATCTTCTTACTTCAGTATAGCAGAAAACCGCCCAAAAGTCAAGCTGTGACCGCCGCACTTCCCTGCGTCCCTTTGTGGATTTGTCGATGATGAGTTATCCCGGATAGGGACAAAAAGAAACTCGGCTGTTTTTTTACTGTGCATTATTTCTTTGTGCCTTTTTCACAGGAAAGGGAAAGGAGAGAATCATGAATTAGAGATTCAATTCCCTTCACGGTTCTTAATTGCGATCTGTCAATTCTGGTTGGTTGAATATTAATGCCATAATCCTCTAATCTTGAAAATAATTCTATGAAGGCGTAAGAATCCAATAATCCACTTTCGATCAAGTCAATATTTTCTTCATAGACCCCTTCGTCTTCACATATTTCATATAGTAACTTCGGAACATCAATCTTAGTATTCATCATAAATCACGTAACCTCTTTCTATCTATTTTCCCATTTTGATTGATTGGTAATTTATCAATTATTTGAATCGTTTTAGGTACCATATAAGCCGGTATATATTTTTTAATTTCTAATTTTATATCGTTAACATCCCGAATATTATCGGCTACCACAAATGCTTTTATTGTTTTTACAATGGAATCGTCTCCTTTTGCAACGACAATACAATCTTTAACACCGTCAATTAAATTGATGTTATTCTCAATATCACTCAGTTCAATACGATAGCCTTTATATTTGATCTGCGTATCTTTCCTTCCCTTGCAATATAATTTCCCGTTTTCAATGTATCCGATATCGTTTGTTCTGAAACAATTAACATCGTTTTCTTTATAATATCCTCCCGAGTCATTGGATAGATATCCGCCAAATACACTTTCTCCTTTTAATACGATTTCATCATCTATTATTTCTATATCGGTTGCAAAATTTTCTGCTTCACCGACAGGGAGCAATTGCAGGGTATTTGCCATTTCTTTTGTTATTAATATTGCCGATACTGCAGACGTTGCTTCTGTCGGCCCATAAGCATTCATGACTTTTAAATTGGGGAACGCATCATATAGTTTCTTTACAGTTTTAACTTCCAGTCGTTCGCCACAAAAATAAACACACCGAAAATCAGGATATTTTTTCGAATTAAAATCATGATTGAGTAAACACAGCTTCATAAATGTTGGCGTCATAACTGCAACATCTATTTCAGCCATTATACTGAATATTTCGTTATATTCTTCTTGTATGTCGTTATCAAGTGCAATTAAGGTATGTCCATTACATAACGAATAATATAAATCGGCAACACTTAGATCAAAGCTAAAACTGGCTTGATTCAATACCCTTATATCTTTATAATCACATAAAGGCTTTAAATTAGAAATCCAGTTGATAAAGTTATTTAGATTTGTCTTAGAAATTGCGACGCCCTTTGGAATACCTGTACTTCCGGAAGTGAATATAATATATACGATATCATTTTTATTTTCTTTTATTGGAACATTCTCGTATTTTTTCAGCCCCTCTAAATCAATACAATCTGCATTGTTTAATGATAGTTTATTCTCAGATAAAATCAAAGAAGAATTTGTAATGTCTATTATCTGTTGTACTCTATATAATGGCGTACATAATCCGACAGGTACATAAGGCCTATCAGCAATGATGCAAGCCAATATAGAAACAACAATGTCAACGTTTTTATTTCCATATATGATTACGGGAGAAGTTCCTTGCTTTTTTAAAAGTTGCGCGTAACCATTTGCTTGATTCCATAATTCATTATAGGTGATACTATTTTCCTTAACCTTATAAGCGATTTTATCCGGATGCTCTTTCACGATTTTCTTTATTTTATTTATCATCTCAATCATCTCTTATTTGATCTTTTGGTATGAAAGAATAATCATACAAAACAGCAGAATGATTATCTAAGATTAATTCTCTATACAATTCTTCATTTGAGGTTCTATCAATCACAATTCTGTAAACTTGTGAAATTCTAAAGTATCTATTACCCTCTTTTTTAAAATGATGATTCTCTTCTACCAGTTTGTAACGATAAGGGAATTCTCTTTGACTTCTTAATTCACCGCATAACTCGCCATTTTCACACCATACAAGAATTTGAATATCTTGATTGGTATTATTTTTAAATCTGTAATCAACACTGTTGTAGGAAACTGACGTTCCTGATCCAAACGGAATTCTTCTCCTGTCATCAGGAAATAATGCATCTGAATGATGATGTAATTCTGTTACTTCTAAAGGGCTGTTTAAAACTAACCAATGAATCATATTGGCCATTTGGCACAATCCGCCGCCATATCCCGATGTCAAACCATTTCGACCGATTACAAGACCTTCTTTATAGCCAGCCTTTTTCCCCGGCTTACCTACTGTGCACCAAAAAGAGAAAGTTTCTCCCGGACGTACAATGATACCGTTAATTTTATTACAAGCCAGCATGATGTTTGTAACTTTATTTTTCTGCAATTCAGGGTCAACGCCAACTAAGTTCCGAAGTAGAATGGAACTGTGGCTTTTGACTATATTAGGTAATTCGTCACTTGAAAATGTTTTCGCTATTTTTTCTTTACCAAATGTGTTTTTTATATCTTTTATCAAAATTTCTTTTTCCAAAGAAATCTTATAAGTTGCCGGAC
Organism: uncultured Clostridia bacterium; assembly: GCA_947625805.1. Classification (GTDB taxonomy): domain Bacteria; phylum Bacillota; class Clostridia; order Oscillospirales; family CAG-272; genus CAKSEI01. Next base: position 48,549 of record CANQPT010000006.1, on the reverse strand, counting down.
ATATATCACAAAAGAGTTTTCTCCCCATTTTATTTTTCCCCCCTGATTTTACAGCATTATCAAAATCATACTGCAAGCGTATTATATCACGGATTCATACTCTTTACAATGTTTTGGGATAAATTTCCTGCTAATGTAAAAATTACAATGGATTATTGCCGAATCCTCAATCTTTTTTCAATTTTTTTATGAATACCACCTAACATTTTCATAAACGCACGGACTATATAAGTGAAAGCATTGATCGATCGCTTGGGAAAACAGATGAAAAAACAGGACTTGCTAAAATATTTTGATGACTACTTGATTGATAAGCTATTTGGCTTTTGTTACGCAAGAACAAATGACAGCTACGAGGCAGAGGAACTATGCTCGGATATAATCTATGCACTCGTTAAAGCTGCCAATAGTAACGGGGAAATTGAAAACGTATATCCGTTCATTTGGAAAGTGGCTCGTAACGTTTATGCCGATTTTTCAAATAATAGGAGGAAACACGCAGATGCCGTCTATGAAGGCGATTCGGAAGAAATCTTGCTCGGCGTTGCACAAGAAGATACTTCTGATGATACCGCAGAATTATTAACTTCCGTATACCGCAGAATTGCTTTTTTAACAAAGGCGTATCGTGAAGTCATGATAATGTTCTACATAGACGGTCTTTCCACTGCTCAAATAGCCAAGGCACAAGGAACAAGTGAGGGAACCATTCGTCAAAGGCTCTTTTCAGCAAGACAAAAGATCAAAATGGAGGTAAAAGAAATGGAAGAAACTTATAATAAGCCCGTGGCGCTTGATAAAATTGATTACGTGATTTGGGGAACGGGTAGTCCTGCATGGGGAGATCCGCGTAACGTATGCACGAGAATGTTCTCGAATCATATTGTGTGGCTTTGCCACAACAAGCCAATGAGCGCTTCTGAAATCGCAGAGGAACTTAACGTTCCAACCATTTACGTTGAAGAAGAACTTGAAATCCTCTGCAAAGGCGAAAATGGAATGTACGGGTTTCTTCGTCGCTTGGAAAACGGCAAATATGCGCTTAATTTCATTTTGCTTGATAAGGACGTATTTGAAAAAGCAAATGCAATTTACACAGAGCATTTACCGAAAATCTGCGAAACCATATCAAACTTTATTGAGGAACATAAAGCCGGATATCTTGCTTTTCCGTATCTGAACAAGAAAGTTGACATAAATCTTATCCTTTGGCAACAGATATCCCACATTGCTAACGCCTTCGCGTATTGTGTTGAGTGCGCTTTGAAGAAAAATCATTTTGCGGATGTTGAAAAACCGGATCGTCCGTTTAGTGTGTATGGATATGTGGATAACGGCATGTATTACGGCGGCGGTATGGATAGCGTTAGCGCGCAAAACGTGTGCGGATTTTCTGATATTCTTCTTCGTAATATCTATATCACACGCATTAAAAAACACTTTGACTGCGGATTAAACGTCTCTAAAGACCCTCTGACCCAACTTGCACTCCGTGCCATTGACGGTCTTGATATTACGTTGCTTTCTGAAAAAGAAAAGGAGCACGTTGCAAAGGCGATTGAGTACGGCTATTTGTATCGCGATGGAAATGTAATTTATACCAAGATTCTTGTAAATGCGTTTTCTGACAGTAACAGACTGTTTGAGATCAGTAATGATTTGCGGAATGGATATTTCGACGCCGATGCTGAAATTGTTGCATCCAAGCTGGCAAAACTTATCAAAAGGTCTGTTCCCGATTATCTTATCGGAGAATGGGGATTTGCGAATACACTTGCGAGTATGCCGATTCTTGACGCAGTGGTTGAATGTCTTATCGAAAAAGGCGTATTAACACCTCCCGAGAATGGTATCGGTGCAGAAGGTTGTTGGATGAGTGTTGAAAAGTAAAAACAGTACCGCCGGAAGTAACCATCTGGTCGCCTCCGGCGGTATTTTATACATGAAAGTTAAGGCAATACAATCAGGATACAACGCGTTTTTCAGGGAATGCCCGCCGCGCCTGCTGTGTTACGCGCTTTTGCCATACGTTTGTATGCCTGCAAGCGCGCGCCTTGCATTCATCGGCGGGCATTCTCCTGAAAAATCTCCGACCCCTGACGAGCGCGATTTTTTGATTTGCAAGGCAGCAGGCCGATGGAATACTATCGTATTCCGAGGCCGATAACACAGCAAAGCGGGAAATTGCGCCGTCAGGGGCGCATTGTACCCTGATTGTATTGCCGATCCGTTTTGGATATAGTTGACCACTGACAAACCTGTATAATTTCTTCACGGCTTTTTGTGGTTCTTCTTACAAATTACAACAAAGCCGCTTTGTTTTCGATAGGCGTTTGTTTTTCCCCTCGGGGAACCTTTATTTCGGAATGGTAATGGTCAAGGTGATCTCGTTTTCGCCGTCGCTTTTATAACTGTGGGCCGGAATGCCCGCGCTGTTCAGCACGTTCAGCGCCCGGTCGATCGAGTTGTAAAACAGACGCAGATCCCGCACTGCACCCTTGTGACGGCCCCGCGGTGAACTTTCACGGGAAAGCAGTCGCTCCACGTATTCCTCGGTGGCACATACGTTGAGCGACCGCTCGGCGACGGTGCGAATGGCGGCAGTGCGCTCGACCGGGTCGGAGATCCGCAAAAAGGCGCGTGCATGGCGCTCGGTCATACCGTGCTTCATGATCAGATCACGCTCATGGGCGGACAGGCGAAGGATCCGCAGTTTGTTTGCAATATACGACTGAGAGCAGGACAGGCGCTCTGCGATCTGCTCTTGGGTCATATCGTAAATGCGGATGAGCGCGGCGATGGCGTTCGCCTGCTCAAACATATTGAGGTTTTCCCGCTGAATATTTTCGATGATGGCAAGTTCGGCGGAGCGTTTGGAATCCGCGTTTATGATCATGCAGGGTACATGGGTCATACCGATCAGCGAAGCCGCTCGCAGACGCCTCTCACCTGCAACCAACTGAAACAGTCCGCCCTCTAACTGCGCTTCGTCCATGATCCGGCGCACCGACAGCGGTTGGAGCATACCGTACTGCCGCAGGCTGTCCGCCAGCCGCAGGATCGCCGCGTCCTCAAAGTTTTTGCGCGGCTGTGCCGGGTTGGCGCAGATACGGTCGATGGCAATCGTGTGGATTCTTCCGTACTCGAGGCGCGCCTGCAACGCCTGTTCCCGGCTTTTTAAGCGTTTTACCTGCTCGCGCAGTGCTTCACATTCGCTGTTTTTTCCCAATCTTGTTTCACCTCATGGGAATAATACCATTTATTGGCAATCTTTTTTGTGAAAAGTTGTCGAAGAGAAAAAATTTTTATTCCACCGACCGATCCACCGTGAGCACGCATACGGTAGCGTCATCCCGCGCACCGCTTTTTCGTTCGGCGGCCCACAAAAGTTCCTGTGCCACCGCCTGCCCCTCGCCCATCAGTTTGCTTCGTTCCATAGACTCGATCAGCGATTCATCGCCGCCTTCCACACCGTCGCTTGCCATGAGAATCCGGTCCCCCTCCTTGACCGAGAAAGAGATCCGCTCGGCGCGCACCTCCCGGATAATGCCCACCGGCACCGAGGCCGAAGCGATCTTATAGAGGTGATCGCCCCGCAAAAGATAGGACGGGGCACTGCCTCCTTTGATAAAATACGCCTCCCCCGTGTAGAGATCAATACAGCAAAGATCTACCGTAGCAAAGCATTCATAGCCCTTGGCACGCAGAAAAGAATTGAGCATTTCCAGAGCAAGCGACGGATCATTGCCCCCCTCCAGCATTTTCTGTAAAAAGACACAGCAAGTGCGGGCGGCCACCGCCGCGTCCCTGCCACTGCCCATTCCGTCGCACAGAATACAGTAAAATCGGTCATCCTGCGCCCTGAAGGCGGTCAAGCAGTCCCCGCTGACCTCCTCACCGCGCTTGCGCGCACCGGCATGAAACTGCCCGACGGCAAAGACAGGAGCGCTTCGGGTATACATGGTGATATTGTGCTCCCCCTCCATGGTAAAGGACGGCGGCAGAAAGCGCACTCCGCACAGGTTGGACAGGCGTGCGCTCAGTTGTCCCGGATCGGTGGAGGCAGAGGCGCGGGACACACCGCGGGCGCACAAAACTTTTTTTCGTCTGCCCCGCACGCTTATGGAACGGCAGTGGAATCCGGCGGCGGCCAGGGCGCCTCGGATCCGTGCAGCCAGCGCCCGATCGGGGGCGTCGTCCTCTTGTTTGCGCAAAGCCCCGCGAATGAGCGAGGACATGGCGGCATAATCATCTGCGAACACCCGGGTCATATCCTCCCGCTCCTCATAGCCCTCCGCGTCCCGCAGGCGCTCGCTCATTCCGTAAAAGATAGCGGATAGGGATTGCAGGGCGCTTGCCGCCGCGTCCAGCCGCTGCTCGGCGGCGCCGGGGGACTGCGCGTCGGTATATTCCGGATCCTCCGAAAAAGGCTGCTCGAAGGACAGCTTTCCGTGGGGGAGCAGGCCAAATCGATACGCAGGCGCATAGATGGCTGCGGCAATCCCGATATCCGGCAGGAAATCCCGCACCGCGTAGTATCCCCCGGTAAAGGAAGCGTAGATCATGCAAAAGATCGCACCCCCGCCCACGCCCAGAAGAGTGGAGGCCGTTTTCCCCGCGATCAGGGCGGCAATGGCAAAAGCAGGCGCGTATTCCGCACCGCATCCCAAGCCCCACAAAAGCCCCGCCACGCACCCGCGGGCGCTTCCGCCCATGCGTGCCAGATGCACGCTGACCAGAAACCCCAGCAAATAGGCGATCGACACCGAGGCAACGTGCAGACCGTTCATCGCGCACCCGGCGGCGTAGACCGCCACAAACAGGCCGCTCTCCCAAAGGGCAGTATAGCGCATCTCCGGGCGGACAAGGGCGCGGAAGCATACGGTCACGCCGGGAGCCGCCAGAGCACCCGCGATGGCGGTCAGCATACCCGCCACTCCCGCGTTGCCGGTAATGATCGAGAGCATACCGTACAGAGCCATAGCGGCGGCGGCACCCAGTGAGCGCAGGCGTTCGCCCTCGTTTTGCAGCCACATCCGCGTGATCAGGCGGAAAAGCAGCAGGATCATATAAACCGCAGGAAGCAACAGATCTCCCCGCAATAGCGCGCCGATACAGAGTGCGCCCGCCGTAAAGGGCAGAAACCGATCTACCGTGCACAGCAGAGGACAGCCGAATGCGACAACGCCGCCAAAGGCCTTCGCTCCCCCAAGGGCGGCCCCGGCAAGGGCGCAGCCGCAAATCTGCACCGCTGTCTCTCCGATGGTGTGCAGATATCCTCTGCCCAGTTCAAGGCGGCGCACCGGGTCGGTCTCCCGCCCCGCAAAAAGCCTTGCCGCGATCTCTTCCAATACCGGATCAAGAAAACGCGGTCTTTTCTGTTCGTGTTCCATTTTGTTCACCGCTTTGATTATACCCGTCCGTCCAAGCGCAATCTGTCACTATTTGCGTATGACGGATTTTTATTTGGGTGATTGTAACATCACGCTTTCCAGATTTTTTTGATAAAGTAATTGACTTTTGTTCAATTATGTGATATAATTACATTGTTTTTGAACACAGGAGAGGATCATGCTTACAAAAAATCGCTTTGACGTACTGTATTCGTTACACAGAAAGCCTTACGAATCCCAAAGAAAACTTGCAGAAGAACTGGGGGTTTCTTTAGGGAAAGTCAACGGTTTGCTTGCGGAACTGCGCTCGGACGGGCTGCTTACCGAAAGCAATGTTCTGACCGAGCAGGCTTACGCCGCCCTCGCCCCCCACAAGGTGGATAATGCCGTGATTATGGCGGCAGGAATGTCATCGCGCTTTGCTCCGCTATCCTATGAAAAGCCGAAAGGCGTGTTGGTGGTGAAAGGCGAGGTGCTGATCGAACGGCAGATCCGCCAGTTGCAGGAGGCGGGCATACGGGACATCACGGTGGTCGTCGGCTATATGAAAGAGCAGTTCTTTTATTTGCAGGACAAGTTCGGGGTAGACATTCTGGTCAACGAAGATTATTATCGCTATAACAATCCGTCTACTCTCATGTGCGTGCTTGACCGTCTGAAAAACACCTATATCTGTTCCTCGGATAACTATTTTACCGAGAATGTCTTTGAGGAATACGTATGGGACGCTTATTATTCCGCAGTTTATGCACCCGACGCCTGCGATGAATTTGGCCTTGTCACAGATAAAAAAGATCGGATCGTCGGTATCGATCACGCTCCGAACGGTATGTGGATCATGTTGGGGCACGTCTATTTCTCGAAAGAATTTTCCCGATGCTTTTCCGAAATCCTGACGCGCGAATACGAGCAGGGCAACACCAAGCGGGAGTTGTGGGAGTCGCTCTTGGAACGGCATCTTGACGACTTGTGCATTTATATCCGCCGCTATGAGAACGGAAAGGTGTTAGAGTTCGATTCGCTTGGGGAACTGCGGGATTTTGATGACAAATATTTAGAGAACAGCGATTCCCGTATTTTCAGGAATATATGCAGAGTGCTTGGCTGTGCTGAGCGCGATATTCAGGATATCGCCGTCATCAAACAGGGGCTTACCAACTTGTCATTCAAGTTTTCCTGCCGGGGCGAAGCATATATCTACCGCCATCCCGGCATCGGCACTGAGAAATACATCTCCCGGGACAGCGAGGCTTTCTCCATGCAGATCGCAAAGAAGTTAGGGCTCGATCATACGATCATCGAGATCAGCGGCAGTGAAGGCTGGAAGATCTCCCGCTTTATCAAAAACGCCCGGTGTCTGGACTATCATAACAAGACCGAGGTGAAGCAAGCGCTTTCTATGGTCAAAAAACTGCACGACGCCGCCATTCGTTCAAACTATGATTTTGACATCTGGAAAAAGACCCTCGACCTGATTGACAAAACGGTCGCATCTCATAAGGATTTTGCAGACTTCGACCAGTTGTATGCCGAAATGGATAGGCTGTACGCCCGCGTAAGGGCCGATCAGGTGCCGTGGGTGCTCTGCCATTGCGACTGCTACGATCCGAATTTTCTCTTGGACGAGGCGGGCAACATGACCCTGATCGACTGGGAATATTCCGGCAATGACGACCCGGCGAATGACCTGGGGACCTTTATCTGTTGCTCGGACTACACCTATGAACAGGCGCTGGAGGTTTTTGATATCTATTATGGCAGAAAGCCCACCCGTGCAGAACTTGCCCATAATCTTGCCTATGTGGCGATCGCTTCTTATTATTGGTATGTTTGGGCGATCTATCAGGAATCCATTGGGAACACGGTAGGCAGTTACCTGTTCCTCTGGTATAAAAACGCAAAACTCTATCTGCAAAAAGCGATAGAACTTTACAAAGGAGATGAAACGTAATGGAAAAAGAAAAAGTGGACATCGGCTCTCTCATTGACCAGGAAACGGAACGCCGTCTTCAGATCATGGAAGAATCGAGCTACGAATGGCCGCAGAAAGCGGGAAAAGGTGACGTGATCGCCATTGTCGCGGCGGTCGCCGTCTGCCTTCTGCTGATTATCGGCTGTATGACGGGGGTGATCGCATGAGCAACTTGAATCACGCGGATTACATCACGCAGGAAACCGTCACCGGCGTTGTGCCCATGCTCAACCGCGACAGACAGTATAATTTCTGGGATCTGTTCCTTTCCACCAGCGGATTTGCCATCGCCACGTGGTGCTATACCCAGGGCGCCGTGATTGCGGAAATGCTGTCCTTCCGGCAGATGCTGATCAATATCTTCTGTTTCAACATCCTATGGATCCTGATCGAATGTATCCCGGTGTTTTTCGGGGTCCGGTACGGTATCGATCTTTGGGTCTGGCTGCGTTCGGTGTTGGGCATCAAGGGGGTTGCGATCTTTGCGACCGTCATTTCGCTTGCCAACTTCGGTTGGTACGTGGTCAACGCCGAGTTGTTCGGCTCGTCCATGATCAACCTGTTCGGGTATTTCGGGGTTGAGCTGAGCGGAGCTTTCTGGAAGCCGGCGTTCGGTGTGGCATGCGTCATCATCGGTACGCTGATTGCCCTGGGAGGACCCACGGTCATCAAATGGACCAGCCGTATCTTAGTGAGTGCACTGCTTGTGGTGGGCGTAATCGTCGTGATCCTTTGCGTGACCGCCGTGCCGCTTACCGATATTATTGCAGTCAAGCCGAACGCAGAGGGCGGCAAACTGACCAACTTTATGGTTTCCGCCGAAGCGAACGTCGCCTTTGCTTTCTCCTGGTCGACCCAAGCGATTGTCATGCCCCGTCTTTGCCGCACCGAGCGCAAGGGGTATTGGGGTACCACCCTCGCCTACGGCATCGTCGCACCTTTCTTTGTAGCGGCCGGCGGCATCATGGCTCTTGCCATGTTTGTCAAGACAGGCGTGTACGAGAGCGATCCGACCGTCATGCTCGCTACCCTCGGCGGTCCGGTCTTCGCACTGCTCAGCCTGCTGATGGTCGCGTTTGCAAATATCGGCACACAGGGCTTTGGCTCGTATGTCAACTGCATGATCGTCAAGAGCGGACTTCCCAAGATCAGCTACCGCGTGCTGGTGCTGATCGCGATGGTCTATGTCAGCTTGCTGACCATGACCGGATGGGTGACCGCAAACTTCCAGGCCTTCATCTCACTTGCCGCGTTTATCCAGGGGCCGATCATCGGCATGACCGTGGTCGACTATCTGATCGTCAAAAAGCGCAAACTGTCGCTCAAGAGCGTCTACTACATGAAAGGGCATGACGCATACAAGTTTACGAACGGCTTTAACCTGGTCGGCCTCGGCTGTCTGGTCATTTCCTTTGTGGTGAGTATTCTGTTTGTCTATAATCCCCTGACCGGCGCGATCAAGAGCGGCGTGTTCCTGATCCTGACGGGCAGCGGTACGACGGCTGTCCTGGGCGGATTGCTCTACTGGATCGCAAGTCTGACTCCTCTGCGCAAATATATGCTGCGGGACAGAGACGACCTCGAGATAATCTGAATTCACACAAAAACTCCCGATCGGGAGTTTTTGTGTGTTCAGGCAATATAGTCAGGGTGCCAATGCGCCCCTGACGGCGCGCCGACGGATTCCCATGCCGCGTCGGTCAGCTCCAAGTACGTCATCCGGCCCTGTATGCTCTCTCGTGGTATCTTTCGGTTCTCTTCTACCGACGGCGAAAGCTCGGGTGACAAAAACGCTTTGACGGTGCGGCTTTTACAGCCGCACCGTTTTTTTAATCAAAACTCTTGACAAAATTTTTGCAATGTGATAGTATAAAGATACCCCTAGGGGGTATACTGAAAGAAGGGTAAGATCAAGATGGAAGCATACTGTTGCTCCGGCAAAAAACGGGAGCGCACGGAAGAAGAATACAAGGCGCTGATCAACCGACTGAACCGCATTGAGGGACAGATTCGCGGTGTGCGCGGTATGGTGGAGAAGGACGCATATTGCACGGATATTCTCGTACAGACCGCCGCGGCCTGTGCCGCGCTGGCCGCTTTCAACCGTGAACTGCTCGCCTGCCATATCAAAACCTGCGTCGCCCGCGATATCCGCGAGGGCAAAGATGAGACGATCGACGAATTGATCGAAACCCTGCAAAAATTGATGAAATAGGAGGCGCGCATGGAACAGTATCGTGTGACCGGAATGAGTTGTGCTGCTTGCAGCGCCCGGGTGGAAAAGGCGGTATCGACTCTCCCCGGCGTAAGCGCCTGCTCGGTCAGTCTGCTGACCAACACCATGGGCGTGGAGGGTACTGCCCCCGAGGGTGAGATTATCGCTGCGGTCAAAGCGGCAGGGTACGGCGCGTCCCGTATGGGGGACCAACGGAATACCGCTCCAACCAAGAACGAGGCCCTGTTGGAAGACACCGAAACGCCCCGTCTGCTCCGACGGCTGATCGCTTCGCTGGTCTTTTGGATCGCGCTTATGTACCTGTCCATGGGACATATGATGTGGGGCTGGCCGCTGCCTGCATTTATGGCGGGCAATCACCTTGCCATGGGCATTGCACAACTATTGCTGACCGTGGCAGTCATGGTCATGAACCAACGCTTTTTTATCAGCGGATTTAAGGCGCTTGCCCACCGTGCGCCCAATATGGACACGCTGGTCGCGCTGGGCGCGTCCGCCGCGTTTGTCTACAGCGTGTATGCCCTGTTCGCCATGACCGGCGCGCAGGCCGCAGGCGATATGCAGGCGGTCATGCACTATATGGACGAGTTTTATTTCGAGTCTGCGGCCACCATTCTCACCCTGATCACCGTGGGCAAGACGCTGGAGGCACGTTCCAAAGGCAAGACCACCGACGCGCTGCGCTCACTGATGCGTTTAACTCCCAAGACCGCGACTGTGTTGCGGGACGGCAAGGAATTGACCGTGGATGCGGCCAAAGTGCGCCGGGCAGACGTTTTCTTAGTGAAACCCGGGGAGAATATCCCGGCGGACGGCGTGGTGCTGGAAGGTTCGAGCGCGGTCAACGAGTCGGCTTTAACCGGCGAAAGCGTGCCTGTGGATAAGATCGCAGGGGACGAGGTACACGCCGCCACCCTCAACGCATCCGGCTTTCTCAAGTGTGAGGCCACCCGGGTAGGCGAGGACACCGCCCTTGCGCAGATCATTCGCATGGTCAGCGAGGCGGCGGCCACCAAAGCGCCCATCGCCAAGATCGCCGACCGTGTGTCCGGCATTTTTGTGCCCGCCGTCATGGCCATCGCGGCGCTGACCACGGTCATCTGGCTGTTTGTCGGAGCGGGGGTCGGCTTTGCGCTTGCGCGCGGTATTTCCGTGCTGGTCATCAGTTGTCCCTGCGCGTTGGGGCTGGCTACCCCCGTGGCCATCATGGTCGGAAACGGCGTGGGCGCCAAAAACGGCATTTTGTTCAAGACCGCCGCCTCCCTTGAGCAGGCGGGCAGAGTGCAGATTGTCGTGCTCGACAAGACCGGTACGGTCACTTCCGGCACCCCCCGCGTAACCGATCTGATCCCGGCCGAGGGCGCGGACGAGCATATGCTCTTGCGCACGGCGTATGCCATCGAACGCAAAAGCGAGCACCCGCTGGCAGGCGCGATTGTCGCTTACGCGCAAGAACAGGGAACGGAAGCGCCGGAAGTCACCGATTTCGAGGCGCTGCCCGGCAACGGTCTGCGTGCGGTTTTAGACGGCAAAAAGATTGCGGGCGGCAGTATGAAATATATTTCCGGGCAGTTCGCGCTGTCGGATTCCATGCGCACACGGGCGGAGGCGCTTGCCGACGCCGGCAAAACGCCGCTCTTCTTTGCCTGCGGCGGAGGACTGCTCGGTCTGATCGCTGTGGCGGACACCGTCCGCGAGGACAGCCCCGCGGCCATCGCGCAGTTACACGCGATGGGACTGCGTGTGGTTATGCTGACCGGAGATAACCGCAAGACCGCAGATGCGGTCGGCGCGCAGGCGGGTGTGGACCAGGTGATTGCCGACGTGCTGCCCGACGGCAAGGAGAGCGTGATCCGCTCGCTCATGCAGGAGGGCAAGGTCGCCATGGTGGGCGACGGCATCAACGATGCCCCCGCACTCACCCGCGCGGACGTCGGCATTGCCATTGGCGCGGGGACCGACGTCGCCATTGACGCGGCGGACGTGGTGCTCATGCACAGCCGCCTGACGGACGTGCCGGCGGCCATTCGCCTCTCCCGCGCGACCCTGCGCAATATCAAAGAGAACCTGTTTTGGGCATTTTTATACAATGTGATCGGAATACCGATCGCGGCGGGCGCGCTGATCGCCGCGCTAGGCTGGAAACTGAATCCCATGTTCGCGGCGGCGGCCATGAGCCTGTCCAGCTTCTGCGTGGTGACCAACGCCCTGCGGCTGAACTTTTTCCGGTTGCATAATACCGCCCACGACAGAAAAATCAAACAAAAACCGACAAAGGAGAAGAGAACCATGGAAAAGACACTGCATATTGAAGGCATGATGTGTGCACACTGTGAGGCCAGAGTGAAAAAGGCTCTGGAGGCGCTGGACGGCGTGAGCGAGGCGGCCGTCAGTCACGAGAGCGGTACCGCGACCGTCACCCTCACGGCGGATCTGTCGGACGATCTGCTCAGGTCGGCCGTAGAGGCCGAGGGCTACAAGGTCGTGTAGGCAATGTAGTCAGGGTACAACGTGTTTTTCGGGGAATGCCCGCCGCCGTCTTTCGTGTTTCCCGCTTTTGCCGCCTGAGCCGCCTGTGGGCGACTCAGGCGGATACTCTCCGAATGCCCTTCAAAAGATTGACTTGAACAATAACCTTATAAAAATTGTCGGTTGAGGCTTTTTTGTTTTGCAAAAACCGATTTACATTGACTTACCAAGCGCGGCATGATATAATGAAATAAATCTGTTCGTTAGGAGGAAAAATGTTACTGACTCTCGACGGTATCGAAAAATCTTTCGGAGATCATCCTGTGTTGAAAGGCGTTTCCCTGCGTGCCGAAAGCGGAAAGGCATTCGGGCTTCTCGGCCGGAACGGCGCCGGAAAAACCACCACCATCCGCATTCTGATGGGTGTATTCCCGGCGGACAAAGGAGAAATCCGCATAGACGGCGCACCCATCGACCACAAAAAGATACAGATCGGCTATCTGCCTGAAGAACGGGGACTGTACCCCAAGAAGATCATTTTCGATCAACTCACCTACTTCGCCGAACTCAAGGGTATGCGCCGCAAAGACGCAGGACACGCGGTCGATCGGTGGCTTGAGCGCTTAGGCATGACCGAATACCGGAACAAGCGTCTCGACACCCTCTCCAAGGGCAATCAGCAGAAAATCCAGTTGGTGACCGCCCTTGCGCACGACCCGCATATCATTATTCTCGACGAGCCATTTTCCGGCCTTGACCCGGTCAATGCCATGCTGCTCAAGGACGTGGTCAAAGAGGAGATCGCACGGGGCAAGATCGTGCTGTTCTCCAGTCATCAGATGAATTATATCGAAGAATTTTGCGACGATATTGCCATTCTGAACGCCGGAGAAATCGCCCTGCAGGGAAACCTGCGGCAGATTAAGCGCGACTCCCGCCGCAACCGGCTGGTAGTGCGCACCGAGCAGGCAGAGCCTATCCGCGAGAAATACGGCGACGCCTGCACGGTCATGGAGGACGGCTCGCTGTTAATCCGTCTTTCCGAAGGCGTCGGCAAGCAGGCGACCATGCAGCAGCTCACCGGAGCGTACGATATCGACGAGATCAAGGTGTTCGAGCCGTCGCTGAGCGATATTTTCGTTGAATACGCGGGAGGTAAAGCATGAAACAGTTTTGTACGATTCTCAAATTTGAGTTAAAATATTATTTGAAGAATAAGATCTTTGTAGGCGTGACCGTCTTTCTTGTGTTGCTCATTTGCGGCGTGATGTTTTTCCCGCGTGTTTTAGAATTCTTCGATCAGGAAGATACGGTCGATGACGGTCCGCGTCCGGTCATGCTCATCCGCGCCGAACAGGAGGAGCTTGCGCCGATCGTGTGTGAGGCATTCTCTTCCGCATTTACCGACTATGACGTACGATCTACCGACTCAGACCCCGACGCTCTGCGGGAGCAGATCCTGCAGGGAGAGGCAGAATGTGCCTTTGAGATCCGGTCGCTTTCCGCTTACACCTATCTTGTGGATAACCTATCCATGTACGATATGAACACGACCATCGCCGACGAGGTTCTGCAAAGCACCTATCGGATGCAGACCATGCTTGAACTGGGCTTATCGGCCGAGCAGGCCGAACAGATTCTGTCTTGCCCCATCGATTCTCAGACGGTCAGTCTGGGTAAGGATCAGTTTGAAAACTATTTTTATACCTATATTATGATCTTTGCCCTATACATGGTCATTCTGCTCTACGGACAAATGGTGGCCACCAACGTGGCAAGCGAGAAAAGTTCCCGGGCGATGGAAGTGCTGATTACCAGTACAGACCCAACCGGCATGATGTTCGGAAAGGTAATCGCCTCCTGTATTGCGGGGCTGATTCAACTGATCGCGGTATTCGGTTCTGCCTTGGTTTTCTATTCCATCAATCGTGGCTATTGGGGAGATAACGCGATTGTCGCCTCGATCTTTGATATGCCGCCCGAACTGTTTGCCTATATGCTGATCTTCTCCCTGCTGGGATTCTTCATCTATGCGTTTTTGTACGGCGCCATCGGCTCCACAGCCTCCAAACTCGAGGACATCAACACTGCGGTCATGCCGGTCACCATGCTGTTTGTCATCGCATTCCTGGTTGTGATGTTTTCCCTTTCCGCAAATACGGTGGACACCCCGCTCATGCGGGTCTGCTCGTTTGTACCTTTCACCTCGCCCATGGCAATGTTTACCCGCATCGCCATGAGCGCCGTACCGTGGTATGAGATCTTAGCTTCTGTGGCAATCCTGATCGCATCGGTCGTGGGCGTCGGCGTGCTGGCCGCAAAGATCTACCGCGTGGGCGTCCTGCTCTACGGCAACCGCCCCAAACTGAGCACCTTACTAAAGTCGATCTTTTGATAAAAAAAGTTCGGAAAGCAATGCTTTCCGAACTTTTTTATGCTCCGCATACTACTTGGCGTCCGCGTTCCGAAGTTGGCGGAAGGGCATTCGTATTTTTTATTGCGCACTGTTCCACAGGCGGGCATAAATACCGTCTTTGGCAAGCAGTTCGGCGTGTGTGCCCTGCTCGGCGATACCGTCGGCGGTAAGCACGACAATCCGGTCGGCCGAGCGGATTGTGGACAGGCGGTGGGCTACGATCAGCGAGGTCCTGCCGCGTGAAAGTTCTTCAAGAGAGCGCTGTACGATGCGCTCGCTTTGGTTGTCAAGCGCACTGGTCGCTTCATCCAGAATCAGGATAGGCGGGTTTTTCAAAAAGACCCGGGCGATGGAAATGCGCTGTTTCTGCCCGCCGGACAGTTTGACCCCCCGTTCGCCCACATAGGTGTCGTACCCGTCGGGCAGTTCTGTGATAAATTCATGTGCGCCTGCGTTCTTTGCGGCGGCGATAATCTCGGCGTCGTCCGCACCCGGGCGGCCGTAGGCGATATTTTCCCGCACACTGCCCGAGAAAAGATAGACGTCCTGTTGCACCACGCCGATCTTCTCACGCAGTGAGCGCAGGGTGTAGGTGTGTATATCCACGCCGTCCAAGGTGATGCGCCCGTCGGTGATGTCGTAAAAGCGCGGAATGAGCGAACACAGGGTGGTCTTTCCGCCGCCGGAGGGGCCGACCAACGCGACCTTCTGCCCGGCAGGGACCGTGAGATTCAGCCCGGAGAGCACTTTCGCGCCCTCCTCGTGATAGGCAAAACTCACGTTCTCAAAGCATAACTCGCCGCGCACCTCGCCCACCGGGCGAGCGTCCGGCGCGTCGGTCACGTCGGGGATCTCGTCCATGATCTCGTAAAAGCGGTCGATGCCGCTCATGCCTCGCTGGAACTGCTCGCCGAATTCGACGATTTTCCGAATAGAAGCGATCAGCGTTGTCACATACAAGAGGTAGGCGATCAGATCTCCCGGATTAATCTTCCCGTTTATCAAAAAAAGCGTACCCGCTGCCACCACGATGATGTAGAGAAATCCCTCAAAAAAGCGGTTGGCCGACTGGAACTGTCCCATGTAGCCGTAGACCCGGCTTTTGATGCCGAGAAATTCCCGGTTGCCCGCGCCGAATTTTTCTTGCTCGATCTTCTCGGCGGTAAAACTCTTGACCACCCGTATGCCTAAGAGGCTGTCCTCGACCTGGGAGTTGAGAATGCCGAGCTTCTCCCGCTGTTCCCGGAAGCCGGCCCGCAGACGGGTATTGAAGAAGATCAGCACCGCGATCATAAAAGGAATGACCGCAAACACGATCAGGGTCAGCGGAATATTCAGCGTGCAGAGGATAATGAATGAAATAAAAATCTTGACAAAGGCGATGAAAAACTCCTCCGGGCAGTGATGAGCAAACTCGGTCACGTCAAACAGATCGCTGGTAATCCGGCTCATGATCGTGCCGATCTTGACGTCGTCATAATAGCGGAAAGACAGGGTCTGCAAATGGGAGAACAAGTCGGCGCGCATATCCGTCTCGATCTTAGTACCCATGATGTGACCCACAGACGCCATGTAGTAGTAGGCCGCCGCGTCGACCAGCCTTAAGAGAAGATAAAGTCCGCCCATGCGAAGAATGAACGGCACGGTCAGTGCCGCGATATCGTAGGTAGCCCGGTTGGTGACCGTGCGCACAATCATGGGCAGTACCAGTTCACACACGGTTGTAAAGGCGGCACACACCAGGTCAAAGACCATGGTGCCCATGTATTTTTTGTAGTACGGCAGAAATCGCCGGATCTGATGTTTTTGTTTCATTTGTTCTTGATCTTTTCCCAGTATGCTTTGGCCGCCTGCTCGGTTTTGTTTTTTCCGTATTTGTAAAATTCCGCTCCGGCCAGATCGTCGGGAAGATACTGCTGGTCCACCCATGCGTTCGGGTAGTCGTGGGGGTAGCGGTAACCCTCGTATTGGTTAGATGGGCGCATATAGGGCGGCAGGCTCTGCCCTTTGCCCGCGTCCACAGCCGCCTTGGCCGCGGCATAGGCGCTCTTTGCCGTGTTGGATTTGGGTGCGGTGGCAAGAAGGACGGTCGCGTTGGAGAGCGGAATGGTCGCCTCGGGCATACCCAAATCCTTTGCGCTTTCCACGCAGGCGCGCACGATGGCCGCCGCCTGCGGATATGCAAGCCCGATGTCCTCGCTTGCGATCACCTGTAATCGTCTGCAAGCGCCTAACAGGTCGCCGCCCTCAAGGATCTTGCAAAGATAAAAGATGGCCGCGTCAGGGTCGGAGCCTCGAATCGACTTTTGCAGGGCGGACAGCAGGTCGTAGTGTACCGTGCCGCTCTTGTCGAAGTTGCCGATCACCCGTGGGGTAAGCGCTTTGAGGTGCTCCGGCTCTACCGTGCCGTCCGAGGTGAAATAGGCGTTTTCGGTCAGCATGAGCGCACGGCGCACGTCCCCCGCCGCGCTGTCGGCGATATAGGCGACTGCCTCGGGAGTAAAGGTGATTTTTTTGTTCTCTTGGTTTAAGCGTTCGACCGCCCGCTCGATGACCGGAACGATGTCTTTTGCCTCGAGGGCGTAAAACTCGAGCACAGCCGAGCGGGATAGGATGGCGTTGTAAATATATAGGTACGGGTTTTCCGTAGTGGAGGCGATCAGGGTCAGTCTGCCGTCCTCGATGTACTCGAGCAGGCTTTGCTGTTGCTTTTTGTTGAAATACTGGATCTCGTCGAGATACAAAAGCACGCCGTTTTGGGCAAACAGGCCGGCAGTTGAGGCGATGACCTCCTTGACGTCGGAAAGCGAGGCGGTGGTGGCGTTCAGGTGGTGTAACTGCATACCTGAGCGCTGTGCAATCAGGCGGGCGGTGGTGGTTTTTCCGGTACCGGGCGGGCCGAAAAAGATCATGTTGGTGTAATATCCGCGCTCAATCATGCGGCTGATTGCGCCGTTTTTTCCGAACAGGTGCGCCTGTCCCGCGATCTCCGAAAAATCGGTGGGACGCATCCGGTCTGCCAGCGGTTGATATGCCATAGCGGTCTCCTTGTGAGTAATAAGTTTGTAGTTTTTATCACAGATAGTGTATGATCGTGTCCTCGCACCAGTAGTCAAAGCGTGCGCCGGGGGCACAGGATTCGTACTCTTTTAACCTGCGATAGAGCGGCACGCCGTCCGACGGGTCATGCCAGATATCGGCGAAGATATAGTCGTAACCCGCCGCCCTCTCCCGGGCGAAATCCAGCGCGTCGGCGCAGATAACGCGGATCTTTCCGCTATGCGGGAATTGCGGGAGCAGGTATTTTTCAAACAGTTCGATCACTTTCTCGTCCCGCTCGACGACGTCTACCCGTGTTACCGTGTCTTTGCCCGACGCATGAAAGGCGAAATACCCGAGGCCGAGGCCGTAGGTGAGCACGTTTCCGGACGCCCGCCCAAGTGGGGCGGCCATGGTCACGATCTCGTTTGGAACGACGCACATCCATTCCCGTCCGTGCTCCTGTACCGACGGAAAGACATACTCCCGCTCGAAGAAGCCGACTGTGGGCAAGACCTTGCCGTTTGGGAATGTGCGCAGGTCGCCGCAGACAAATGCCTCGTATGGTGCATACCGTCCGTAGGTAAAGGTCCAGTCGCCGCTTGCCGCCTCGGGAAAGCGCACGGTGCGCAGATATGCGTCCCGCTCGAATTTCGTTGGGTCGGGGGTAGAGAGCATGGGGAGCATCCACTCCCGAAAGAACTGTGCATCCGCGCCGAGAGTATCAAGGCCGCACGAAGCCGCCAGCAGTTGGGCATAGGCATAGCGGGGCGACACCGAACAAGAGCGTGCGATTTCTTGCACGTCTGTGTCGTCGATAGCGTCGGCAAAGCAGTTTAAGTAGGCGCTCATAAGCGTGAGCAGCCGTGAGTTATTTTCCTTGATCGTCCGTGCGTCCATACCATAATGATACAACAAAACCGTCCTTTTTACAAGACTTCTTGCGCAGAAAAAAGAAAAATCCGACGGCCAAAGGCCGCCGGATCAGGTCACGAAAGGCGGAAAGTCCGCCGTTCAGTAGATCAGTTGTTGCCGCAGAACAGCAGAATAAAGAGGATGATGATTGCGATGATCAGCAGAGTGTCATCGGACAAACCGAGAATATTGCATCCGCATCCGCAGCCGTTGTTCGACGGATAGTTGTTGCCCGAATTGCCGCATCCGCAGCCGCAACCGTTGTTGCCGGTTTCGTAGTCACACATTTTCATATCTCCCTGAATTTGATTGGGACCGCTTGTGCCGATCCTTTATCATTATATGGCGGGAGCGTATTTTGTTTCCAAGCAAAGTAAGACCCTAACTCAATTTCAAATAATCCGGATTGTCGGTTGGGGTGAACGCCCAGAACTTGTAGGGAGAAACCGGCTTGTCAAACACGGTAAACGAGCAGTGCAGACTGCCTCCGCCGCAGGTGCCGATGCTCGCACCCTTTTCCACCTGCGCTCCAATACTCAACTCGGCGCTCACCGAGCCGAGATTGACGTACCAGGAACGCAGCCCGAGACCGTGCTCGATCACGACCAGACTTTGACCGGTGGTCAGATTGCCGATATAAGCAACCGTACCCGCCGCCCCGCAGCTCACCGAGTCACCGGCGTTGACATTGGTAAAGTCCACGCCGTTATGACGGTATGTGCCGTCCACCATACGGCCGTAGCCTTTTAGGCCGGCAGTATCTCTGACAGGATTGACGAAAGTTCCGTCAAAGTAGATCGCACCGTCGGAAGGATCTGCGATCTGCGCCGAGATGGCTTCAAACTCGGAATCAAACGTAGCCTCCGCAAGACCGCTCAGAGTCGAGAATTTATTGGCCTGATAGGGCACCGAAAGTGTGCTGGAAGAGCCGCCGGAACTCACTGTAAAGGTAAAGGAATCGACCTCTTGGTAATCGGCGATCGGAATGGGAATGAGTGCGTAAACCGATCCGGTTTCACTGTTGGAAAACCATTTGGGCGTGTATTCAATGTCGGGAGATGAAGTAACGGTAATATCCGACGGGTTTTTAATGTTCTTGCCCGTAAGGATCAGCATACTTCCCTGTTCGGCGTAATCCCCGTCGCTGGAGATCAGACTGAAAGACGGCGGCGGAACAAGATTGGCATAAAAGCGATAGGTAGCGCTGCCTGCGTAGATATGGTCAACGGACTCATACCATTCGGCAGACACCTCTACCGTCGCAGGTTGATCCAAGTCGAGGGCGGCAGGCAGAGTCAAGGAGCCATATTCACCCTGATAAAGCGTCGTATCGTTCTGAGAGATGGTCACATAGAAGTAATCCGGCTCCCGCGAAAATTTCATTCCGAAGTTGGAGGCCATCTCGTAAGAGGAAACCGACTTGGTGGTTTCATAAGCAGAGGCGTAGTCGACATACTGACTGTCCACGTCCCGGAAGGTCCACTTGATCGCGGAGGGAATGACCGGGGCGGCATCCGACAGGGTCAGCACCGGGGGAGTGTTGTCCCCGTACAGAGATCTTGCATAAGCAGTGCACAAAAATGACGTTGCGTCCGCCGCCGTGATCTTATATGCCGCACCCTTGTCGTTGACATAGTAGGCGTTATCGGGCGAGAGCGAGAAATAGTATTGATAGTCGGTCTTGACCTGATAGCTGTAATAGGTAAAGGTAAACGCAGACGCCTCAGAGAGTTCCTGCGGGAGAGCGTCCACACTGCGGGCGTTGCGATTCATGCTCACAAAAAAGTCCAACGCCCGGTTGGTGGCATCGTCCTGCCCATGCGCAAGTTCAAAGCGCTCGCCCGAAAGGTCGGTAATATCCACCCGCGAAAGATTGCGGTATTCGATGGGCGTATTTTTCAGATAGGTATAGTTGGCAACGGCGATAATACCGGGAATTAACATTGCGATCACGATCAACACGGTCAACAACTTGTTTTTCATCGTTCCACCCCTTGGGTATTTTTTCTTATACAGTATTATTATACACTTTGTTTGCGCCACGGTCAAGTGCATTTGTGAAATCTATCCGTTTTGATTTTGACAAATGAACATTTTCAAAAAATCGGGAAAGCAACTTTATCTTTGCTCTCCCGGTTTTGGGTGTCAAAAGTTTTAAGGGACCTTTGAAAGGGTCCCTTAAAACAAGTTCAATTATTCGGCTGTGGCTTGTTGGTCAGAAGCGGCTTCGGCCTCTGCTGCAGGAGCGGGCGTCTCAGTTTCGACAGCCTCGGTCTCGACAGCCTCGGTCTCCACGACCTCAGGCTCCTTCACCTCTTCAGCCTTCTCTTCTTTCGGACTCTCGTCCTTCTTGGGAGCCGCTTTCTTTGCGGGCGCCTTCTTTGCAGACGCTTTCTTGGAAGTACCCTTCTTGGGCTTCTCCTCTTTCTTTTCTTCTTCCGCCTCTTTTACAAGACGAATCAGAGCCATCTCAGCGGCGTCGCCGCGACGGGGTCCGAGTTTGTAAATCTGCGTGTAACCGCCGTTTCTGTCAGCATACTCCGGTGCAATCACAGAGAACAACTTGCTCACGACGTCTTCCTTTGTTATAAAAGCCATTGCCTGACGGCGAGCGGCAAGCGTGTTCTTCTTGCCCACTGTAATCATTTTCTCAGTAAGAGCGGCAACTTCCTTTGCTCTGGTAAGGGTGGTTTCGATCTTTCCGTTTTCCAAAAGATAGGTCACCATCCCGCGCAGCATCAGATTTCTGTGCGCCGTCTTTCTGCCAAGTTTTCTTGTTCCCGGCATTTTCTATCCCTCCTGTCAGTCTTCTTCACGCTTCAGGTCAAGACCGAGCGAATGTAGTTTTTCGATCACCTCTTCGAGGCTTTTCTTACCCAGATTACGGACTTTGATCATGTCCTCCTCTGTCTTGTTGATCAGATCCTCAACCGTGTCAATGCCTGCGCGCTTCAAACAGTTGAAACTGCGCACGGACATGTCAAGTTCCTCAATGGTCATCTCAAGGACTTTTTCCTTGATCGTTTCTTCTCTCTCGATCATAACCGCCGCCTTCTTGGCCTCATCGCTGAGCTCCACAAAGAGGTTGAGATGCTCGTTGAGAATCTTGGCGCCGAGTGAAACCGCTTCTTTCGCGGTGATCGTTCCGTTGGTCAGAACGTTCAGCGTCAGCTTGTCATAACCGATATCGTTGCCCACACGGGTGTTCTCCACGGTATAACTTGCCTTGTATACGGGGGTGTAGATACTATCGGTATAAATCACTCCCACAATCGGTTGATTATTCTGTTTATTTTTCTCCTGAGAAACATATCCTCTGCCGTGATCGAAAGTCAGCTCCATGTAGAAGCGGGTACCCTCGGCCACAGTTGCGATATGCTGGCTCGGGTTCAGAATTTCAATATCCGCGTCGCCCTTGATATCTCCGGCGGTCACCACACACGGACCGTCTGCGTCGATGACAACCGTTTTCGGATCGTCCGAATACAGTTTCGCAACGATTCCCTTGACGTTCAGAACGATCTCGGTCACGTCTTCCTTGACGCCGTCCATGCAGGAAATCTCATGCAGTACGCCGTCGATCTTGATGCTTGTGACTGCAACGCCCGGAAGAGAACTTAACAGCACACGGCGCAGAGAGTTACCGAGCGTTGTACCAAAACCACGCTCCAGCGGCTCTACAACAAATGTTCCGTCCGTACCGTCGTCGCTCATCTCGAGCACGGAAATATTGGGCTTTTCGATTTCTATCATGTTGTTCCTCCTAATATGATTGTGTTTTCAAGTGTGCCTCGCGGCCTATGCCGCAGGCAGGAGGGTATGCGGATTATTTCGAGTAAAGCTCGACGATGAGCTGTTCGTCCACCTCAAAGTCGATATCCTCTCTCTTGGGCAGGGCAACGACCTTTGCGGTTGCGTTTGCCTTGTCCACATCCAGCCATGCGGTTCCTGCGCCCTTAGCGTCTGCTAAATCTGCCAGCAACTCCTTGATCTTGGCGTTGTCGCGGCTCTGCTCGCGGACCGAGATCTCATCGCCGACCTTGAGGATAATGGACGGAATGGTTGCCTTCTTGCCGTTCAGACGGAAGTGAGCGTGCAGTACCAACTGTCTTGCTTCCTTTCTGCTGGAAGCCATACCCATACGGTAAACAACATTGTCCAAGCGGCGCTCCAGAATGCAGAGCAGATTTTCACCGGTCACGCCCTCCTGCTTCTCGGCCATTGTGTAATAGCCTCTGAACTGCTTTTCGAGGACGCCGTAATATCTTCTTGCTTTCTGCTTCTCACGGAGCTGAATGCCGTACTCTTTCATCTTCTTCTGTGCGGCGCCGTGCTGTCCCGGAGCGGTACCGCGGCGGGTCACCGCGCACTTACCGGTCAGGCAACGCTCGCCCTTTAAGAAGAGCTTCTGATTTTCTCTGCGGCAGAGTTTGCACGCAGGTCCTGTATATCTTGCCATTCTTCAATACCTCCTGTAAAACTCAGACACGTCTTCTCTTGGGCGGTCTGCATCCGTTGTGCGGAATCGGGGTCACGTCCTTGATCATGGTGATCTCGAGGCCCTGAGTAGCAAGTGCGCGGATGGCGCTCTCACGTCCCGAGCCCGGGCCCTTGACCAGCACCTCGATGCTCTTCATACCCTGATCCGCCGCCAGCTTTGCCGCCTGCTCGGCCGCCATCTGCGCAGCGTACGGAGTGGATTTTCTCGAGCCCTTGAAGCCCATCTCACCCGCGCTCGCCCAGGAAATCGCGTTTCCTTTGGTATCGGTGATTGTAATGATCGTGTTGTTAAAAGTAGAGCGGATATGCGCAACGCCTTTTTCGATATTCTTGCGCTCGCGGCGTCTCTTAACAACTCTTTTCGCTGTCTTTGCCATCTTTCTGCCCTCTCTTACTTCTTCTTGTTCGCAATGGTCTTTGCCGGACCTTTACGGGTTCTTGCGTTGGTCTTGGTTCTCTGTCCTCTTACGGGCAGTCCCTTACGATGACGAATACCGCGGTAGCAGTTGATCTCGATCATGTTCTTGATGTCGAGCGCAACGTCACGGCGAAGGTCGCCCTCTACCTTGTAGTTTTCCTCGATCTCGTCACGCAGTTTCGCAATGTCTTCCTCGGTCAGATCCTTCGCGCGCTTATCCGGGTCGATCCCGGTCGCGCTCAGAATATCCTGTGCGCTTTTTCTTCCTATTCCGTAGATATAGGTCAGAGCGATCTCCACTCTTTTCGCGTTGGGAATATCCACACCAGCTATACGAGCCATCTTATCTCTCCTTACTTGTGTTCATAGTTGTATCTCGAAATGTGCGCTCAACCCTGTCTTTGCTTATGCTTGGGGTTTTCGCAGATGACCATCACGATTCCTCTTCTTTTGATGATCTTGCACTTTTCACAGATTTTCTTTACGGATGGTTTGACTTTCATTCTTTGCACCAGCCTTTCTCACTTGGATCTCCAGGTAATCCGTCCCTTGGTGAGATCGTAGACGGAAACCTCAACGGTCACCTTGTCACCCGGTAATATCCAAATATAATTCATACGTAATTTGCCCGATATGGTCGCGTTCACGATGTGTCCGTTGGGCAAACGGACCTTGAAGGTTGCATTCGGCAAAGCCTCCAGCACTACTCCTTCAAACTCCATCACATCATTTTTAGGCAGAATAATCACTCCTTCAAGCCTATCGTGTTTTGGTCGAGAGCATCCTCGACTGCCTTACACGCCTTCGCTAACTCCCGATCGGTCAGCGCGCCGCGGTGTATAAGAGAGTCGAGCAGATCTGCATTGCAGTCTATCGGTAGTAAATGCTTCAACTTCTTTTTTTTGGGTCGTTCCAATTTGTGTGTGCGTCCGTCCGCGATGAGCACCCGTCCGTCCTCGGTCTGCCCGACCGTCAGGGCAACTCTGCCCATGTCGCGGCCGGAAAGACTCAATACAAACCGTGTGTCCATCAGGTCACCAGGGTCAGCGCCTGCGCCCCCTCATCGGTCAGCGCGACGGTGTTCTCGTAGTGTGCGGACAGCGCACCGTCCGCTGTGACTACCGTCCATCTGTCAGAGAGCACCCGCACCTTTTCAGTGCCGGCATTGATCATCGGCTCGATGGCAAGCGTCATTCCGACTGTCAGGCGAATGCCTCTGCCGGGTTTGCCGAAGTTGGGTACCTCCGGGTCCTCGTGCAGGTCGTTTCCTACGCCGTGTCCGACGTAATCGCGCACGGCGCTGTAACCGAATCCCTCCACGTAACTTTGTACCGCGTGGCCGATGTCGCCGATCCTGCCGCCGGGCCTTACCTGTTCCATGCCCCGAAAGAAAGACTGCTTGGTAACGTCGATCAGTTTTTGCGCCTCGGGGGTGATAGTGCCGCACGCAAAGGTACGCGCCGCATCTCCGTGAAAGCCGCCCTTAAAGGCGCCCACGTCGATTTTGACCAAATCTCCCTCTTCAATGACCACGTCCGGTGACGGAATACCGTGGATCACCTGATCGTTGAGGCTGATACATGCGCTCCCCGGAAAACCGTACAGACCAAGGAAAGACGGACGCGCTCCGCACTTCTCAATATAGTGTCGGATTATGTCGTCAAGGTGTTTGGTAGTCACGCCGGGTCGGATCGCTTGCCCTGCAAGCAAAAGCGCCTCGCCCGTGATCCTGCCGGCCTCCCGCATTGCCCGGATCTGATCCGGAGTTTTCAATCGGATCATTGTCCGCCTGCCTTTGCGATGGCACGGAATTGCTCCATGCTGTATTCAAAACATACCGATACGTCGATCGTCTTCAGCAGACCCTTGTTCCGGTAGTAGGCAATCAGCGGCTCGGTGGTCTGATGATAAACCTCCAAACGACTGCGCACCACCTCAGGCTCGTCGTCCGCCCGTCGGGTCAGCGTTTGGCCGTCATTGTCGCAGTGTACGCCGTCCGCCGACGGACGGGTCTCGGCTTGGTAACTTGCGCCGCACTTGGGACAGACCAAACGTCCGCTCAGACGCTCTGTGATCTGATCGTCCGGAATTTCCAGACTGACCGCGCAGTCGATGGACACGCCCATATCGTCCAGCGCTTGGGCCTGGGCGACCGTGCGCGGGAATCCGTCTAAGATAAAGCCCTGCGCACAGTCTGCCTCAGAAAGCCGCGCTTTGATTAAATCAATGACCACAGCGTCAGGCACCAAGTCACCCGCATCGATATAACTCTTTGCAAGGGCACCCAATTGGTTGCCTGCCGCGATCGCTTCACGGAGCAGATTGCCCGTGGAAACGGAAGGAATGCCGTACTCTTTTTCGACCGCGCCCGCAAGCGTGCCTTTACCGGCGCCGGGCGCACCCAAAAAGATCAAATTCATTTGGTATCACTCCAAAAAGCCTTTGTAATGACGCATGGTCATCTGTGCTTCCAGTTCGCGCACGGTTTCAAGCGCAACACCGACTACGATGAGAAGTGACGAGCCGCTGAACGCGATACCGCTGACTGCACCGCCGGAAACTGTATTCACGACCAGCGGGAGCACTGCGACAACCGCAAGGAACGCCGCGCCGATCAAAGTGATCTTGTTGAGGATCTTGGTGATATACTCGGAGGTCGGGCGTCCCGGACGGATACCGGGTACAAATCCGCCGTTGTTCCGGAGGTTGTTGGCCACCTCAACAGGATTAAAGGAGATCGCAATATAGAAATAGGAAAATGCGATGATCAGCACGGTGAACAGCACGATATACAGCCAGGAATTGTAGCTGAACACGCTGAGAAATCCGTGCCAGAAACCTGTCGTATTGTTTACATCCTTACCGAACATCATGGCGATCGTACCGGGAAGGGCGACGATCGAGTTGGAGAAGATGATCGGCATAACGCCGGACATATTCAGTTTGATCGGCAGGTTGGTCGACTGGCCGCCGTACATCTTGCGTCCTACCACCTTCTTGGCGTACTGGACCGAGATACGGCGCTCGGAGTTGGTGATGAATACCACGAATCCGACAACCAGCAGCACGATAATCACAGCAACGATCACCTTGACCACGCCGGTCACACCTTCTCTGCACCAATTGGCCATGGTGGTAACCATGCTGGGTGCACGGGAGATGATGTTTGCGAACAGGATGATGGAAATACCGTTTCCGATTCCGAATTCGTTGATTTTCTCACCCATCCACATGATGAGCGCAGCACCCGCCGAGTAGCAGGCAATGATGACGATCATCATAAACCAGTTGGGCAGACTGCTGTCCACGAGAAGGTCGTAACCGCCGGCGGAAACCGATGCGCGCAGATAGGTATAATACCCGTAAGCGGTGATGATACCCAGCGCGACCGTGACCACACGGGTGATCTGGTTGATCTTCTTTCTTCCCTCCTCGCCCTGCTTGCTCAGTTTTTCGAGCGGGGGCAGTGCGATGGTCAGCAGCTGCATCACGATGGACGCCGTAATATAGGGGGTGATGGACAGCGCGAACAGAGTCGCTCTCTGGAACGCGTTACCCGACAGAATGTTCAGATACTCCAAGATCGAGCCATCGGTCGCAACCGTGGTCATAATCTCCGAGAGTCTGGCTGAGTCGATATAAGGAACGGGGATCTGGCACCCGAGCCGGTAGAGAACCAGGATAAAGACGGTAAAAATCATCTTCTTTCGCAGTTCCGGTACCGCCCAGGCATTACGCAGAGTCTTTAACACCTTAAATCACCTCTGCCTTCCCACCTGCTACCTCAATCTTTTCCTTTGCAGCAGCTGAAAAGATCGACGCCTTTACGGTTAATTTCTTTGTGATCTCACCGCGGCCGAGAACCTTAAGTCCGTCGTTTGCCTTGCGGATCACGCCGCTCTCTATGAGAGCGTTCAGATCAACTACTGCTCCGTCATCAAAACGGTTGAGCGTTTCAACGTTGACGATCGAATAAATCGTAGAAAACTTGTTGTGGAAGCCTCTTTTCGGAAGCTTTCTGTAAAGCGGAATCTGACCGCCTTCAAATCCGGGACGGACGCCGCCGCCCGAACGGGCGTTCTGACCCTTGTGGCCCTTGCCCGCGGTCTTTCCGTTGCCTGAGCCCGGTCCTCTGCCCTTACGCCATGCAGGTTTTGCGGAGCCTGCCGCCGGGGAAAGTTCATGGAGCTTCATAAGCTACCCTCCTTGTCTAAATCTTTGAACACCATCCGGTTATTTCGCATCTTCAACAGTGACAAGGTGAGAAAGCACCTTGACCTTGCCGTCGAGCACCGGACCTTTTGCATGTGTGCAGCTATCGCCGATTTTATTCAAACCCAGCGAGGCAGCGGTGGCTTTCTGATTCGGTTTGGCGCCGATCAGGCTCTTTTTCAAAGTTACCTTTGCTTGTTCCATTCCGAAAGCCTCCTTAACCCTTGATCTCTGCAACGCTCTTACCGCGCATTTCGGCAACTTCCTCAGCCGTGCGCAGGCTCTTAAGACCCTCGAAGGTCGCCTTTACCACGTTGACTCTGTTGTTGGAGCGCAGACATTTGCTTCTGATGTTCTTGATTCCCGCGCTTTCCAGCACGGCACGGACAGGACCGCCTGCGATGATACCGGTACCTTCTGCGGCCGGCTTCAAAAGAACCTTACCTGCTCCGTAAACTCCGGTCACCTCGTGCGGAATGGTCGTTCCGTTCATGGCGACCGTGATCATATTCTTCTTGGCATCCTCGATGCCTTTGCGGATCGCGTCCGGTACCTCAGCGGCTTTACCCAGACCGTATCCGACGTGTCCCTCACCGTCACCGACGACCATAATCGCGGTAAAACGAGCAATACGACCACCCTTGACGGTTTTGGATACACGGTTGATCGCAACCAGGGTTTCTTTGAGATCCACGGTTGCGGGATCGAAATTGTTAGCCATGCTTATCCTCCTTACACCTTAGAACTTGAGGCCGCCCTCACGGGCGCCTTCCGCAAGTTCAAGCACTCTTCCGTGGTAGATATATCCGCCGCGGTCGAATACCACATTGGTGATTCCTTTCTCGATTGCTCTTTCGGCGATCGTTGCTCCTACCTTCTTGGCGGCTTGCTTGTTAGAGCCGGAGCCTTCAAAGGCTGCTTCCAGGGTGGAGGCGCTTACCAGCGTTACGCCGGCCGCGTCGTCGATAATCTGAGCGCTGATGTTCTGATTGGAACGGAACACGCACAGACGCGGACGCTCTGCCGTACCGGAAATTTTGGCACGGACTCTCCTATGTCTTTTCAGACGAGCCTTGTTTGAATCCATTTTCGATACCATATTACACTCCACTCCTTTCTTTATTTCCCGGCCTTGCCGGCCTTGCGGCGGATATGCTCATCCGCATACTTGACACCCTTGCCCAGATACGGCTCCGGCGGACGCTTGGAGCGAATAATCGCCGCCGCCTGGCCGACTGCCTCTTTGCTGATGCCATGTACGATGATGGTGTTCTGATTGGGAACCTCATAGGTAATCCCGTTCTCTTCCTCGATGGTGATACCGTGCGAGTAGCCGAGGCCGAGTTTCAGGCTCTTGCCCTCCTTGGCCGCTCTGTATCCCACACCGACGATCTCCAAAGTCTTGGAATAGCCCTCGGTCACGCCCACTACCATGTTGTTGAGCAGCGAGCGGGTCAGCCCGTGCAGAGCCCTGTTCTCTTTCTGATCGTCCGGACGCTCCACCAGAATGGTTTCACCGTCCCGGCGAATGGTCATATTTGCATGAAAGTTCTGTGTCAGCGTTCCCTTCGGTCCCTTCACGGTAACGGTATTATCGGGTGCGATGGTGACGTCCACGCCCGCGGGAACGGTGATCGGCATTCTACCAATTCTTGACATATTGTCTTCCTCCCGTTTCGTTTACCAAATGAAAGCGAGCACTTCGCCGCCGACATTTTCTTTTCTTGCCTGTCTGTCGGTCATAATCCCCTTAGAAGTGGATACGACCGCAATGCCGAGTCCGTTCATGACCCGGGGCATCTCCTCACAACTTGCGTAAATCCGCAAGCCCGGCTTGGAAACGCGCTTGAGGCCCTTTAAGACCTTCTCTTTGCCGTTGTACTTGAGCGTGACACGAATGATGCCCTGCTTGCCGTCGTCCACAACCTGGAAGCCGGAAACATAACCCTCGTCCACGAGGATCTGGGCGATCGCCTTTTTCATATTGGAGGCGGGGATATCCACCGTGCTGTGCTTAGCATCGTTTGCGTTGCGTATTCTTGTCAGCATATCCGCAATCACATCTGAAATCTGCATCGTTTCTTCCTCCTGAATGCAAGTTTATCTCTTGCTACCCCGTCCGGGGTTGCAAGCCGACGGTTAAACGGCTTTTGCCGTTTCCTATCGGCCGATTGGAGTTGACTGTAATCAACTGAAGTCTAACTTACCACGAAGCCTTCTTTACGCCCGGGATCTGACCCTTGTAGGCCAACTCACGGAAGCAAATACGGCAGATGCCGAACTTGCGCAGATAAGCGTGGGGACGCCCGCAGATTTTGCAGCGGTTGTACTCTCTGGTGGAATACTTCTGCGGCTTCTGCTGCTTCAAGATCATTGCCTTTTTTGCCATTATACCGTCCCTCCTTATTTCGCGAACGGAGCGCCCAGCAGAGTGAGCAGCTCTTTTGCTTCTTGATCGGTTTTCGCCGTGGTGACGAATGCGATGTCCATACCGCGGATCTTGTCGATCTTATCGTACTCGATCTCCGGGAAGATCAACTGCTCCTTCAGACCGAGAGAGTAGTTGCCGCGTCCGTCAAAGGCGTTGGGATTGATTCCCTTAAAGTCACGCACACGGGGAAGAGCGAATCCGAAGAGTTTGTCGACAAACTCATACATTCTCTCGCCGCGCAGTGTGACCTTGACGCCGATCTTCATGCCCTCACGGAGCTTGAAGTTTGCAACGCTCTTTCTCGCATAGGTCGGAACCGCTCTCTGACCTGCGATCAGCGTGATGTCCTCGATGACGTTGTCGATCACCTTGGTGTTGTCCTTAGCGTCCCCGGCGCCGACGTTGATCACGACCTTGTCGAGTTTGGGGATCTGCATGGGACTCTTGTACTCGAATTTCTTCATGAGAGCGGGTGCGATTTCGCCCTGATAAAGTTCTCTTAATCTTGACATATCCTACACCCTCCCATTACAGATTTTCGCCGCACTTGGCGCATACGCGGACCTTCTTGCCGTCCTCAAAGCGGTGAGAGACGCGAGTGGCCTTGCCGCATTTGTCGCAGTAAAGCGCGACCTTGTCCGCGTACAGTGCGCCCTCGACGTCGATGATTCCGCCGTTGTCGCCCTGTCTGCGGGGTTTTACGTGTTTCTTTACGATGTTGATGCCCTCAACGATGACCTTGCGTTCCTTCGGAGAAGCGGCAAGCACCTTGCCCTTCTTGCCTTTATCGTCGCCGGAAAGGACAACAACGGTATCGCCTTTTCTGATCTTGAGATGAGCCATATTCCGTTTCCTCCTTTACAGCACTTCCGGAGCGAGGGACATGATCTTCAGGAAGTCGTGATCCCGAAGTTCTCTTGCCACAGGCCCGA
Organism: uncultured Clostridia bacterium; assembly: GCA_947625805.1. Classification (GTDB taxonomy): domain Bacteria; phylum Bacillota; class Clostridia; order Oscillospirales; family CAG-272; genus CAKSEI01. The sequence goes on along the minus strand of CANQPT010000006.1, from coordinate 17,616 downwards.
AGATACGGGTCCCGCGCGGCGTCTTATCATCACGGATAATGACCGCTGCGTTCTCGTCGAATTTGATATATGAACCGTCGGCGCGTTTCACGCCCTTGACCGTTCTGACTACCACTGCTTTTACGACCTCGCCCTTTTTGACCGTTCCGCCGGGCGCAGCCTTCTTGACAGAGCATACCACGATGTCGCCGATATTCGCATATCTGCGGCCCGAGCCGCCGAGTACGCGAATGCACATGAGTTCTTTGGCTCCTGTGTTATCGGCAACCTTCATAAGTGACTGTTGCTGTATCACTGTGCGTTCCTCCTTTTTCGTGCACGAACTTTGTCGTACCTACTTATTTCGCTTTCTCAATGATATTCACAAGGCGCCATCTCTTGGTCTTGGACAGCGGTCTTGTTTCCATGACGGTTACCTTGTCACCGACACCGCAGGTGTTGCTTTGGTCGTGTGCGTGAATTTTCACCGTTCTCTTTATAACCTTGCCGTACTTGGGATGCTTGACGTTGTCCTCGATGGCGACGACGACCGTCTTATCCATCTTGGCGCTTACCACTTTGCCTGTTCTGGTTTTGCGCAGATTGCGTTCTGTTACTTCAGCCATGACTGGATTCTCCTCTCACTTACGCATTCTTCTCGTGAAGAATCGTCATTACACGGGCGATGTCCTTTTTGACATCGTCGATTTTATGCGGATTATCAAGCTGGTTGATCGCGTGCTGGAAACGCAGGTTAAACAGTTCTTTCTTAAGATCAGTCAACTTCTTTTCCAGCTCAGCGGCGGAAAGTTCTCTGATTTCACTTGCTTTCATTGCTTAACCCTCCTCGTTTGTTTCTTCTTTGATCACAAACTTGCACTTGATCGGGAGCTTGTGGGAAGCCAGACGCATAGCCTCTTTCGCAACGTCCGGCGCAACGCCGTCCATCTCAAAGAGCACTCTGCCCGGCTTTACCACCGCGACCCAATACTCGGGCGAACCTTTACCGGAACCCATTCGGGTCTCGGCCGGCTTCTCGGTGATCGGCTTATCCGGGAAAATCTTGATCCAGACCTTACCGCCGCGGCGGATGTATCTGGTCATGGCGACACGGGCCGCCTCGATCTGGTTGCTGGTGATCCATGCCGGCTCCAGCGCTACCAGGCCGTACTGTCCGTATGTGACTGTATTACCGCGGGTCGCATTGCCCTTTAATCTTCCGCGATGCACTCTGCGGTACTTCACTCTCTTAGGCATTAACATTACTGGTCGCCCCCTTCCTTCTTGGGTGCTGCCGGACGCTCGCCTGCCGGTCTGCGGGATGCACCCGCGCCCTGACGGCGGTCTCCGTTCGGTCTGCGGTCGCCGCCGCGACGGTCGCCGCCACGGCCTGCGCCGCCTCTGCGGTCACCGTTTCTGCGGTCGCCGTTTCTGCGATCGCGGCGATCGCGGCGATCCTTACGGTCGAACTTGGGCGTTTCAATCTTAGCCTCGCCAAAGCGATGCTCCTTGTCCTGCAGGACTTCGCCCTTATAGATCCAAACCTTGACGCCGATCTTACCGTAAGTCGTGTTTGCCTCCCAGAAGCCGTAGTCGATATCGGCTCTCAGGGTTTGCAGCGGAATGGTACCCTCATGATAATGCTCGGTACGAGCGATCTCGGCGCCGCCCAGACGGCCGCTGCAGGATACCTTGATCCCCTTGGCGCCCATGCGCATGGTGCGTCCGATGCTCAACTTCATTGCACGGCGGAAAGAAGTTCTTCTTTCAAGCTGACCGCAGATGCTTTCAGCCACCAGCTGTGCGTTCAGGTCGGGCTGCTTGACCTCGACCACATTGACCGAAACCGGCTTTTTTACCATCTCCTCGATCTGAAGCCGCAGTTTCTCAATCTCTGTGCCGCCGCGGCCGATCACCATACCCGGTTTTGCGCAGTGAATAAAGACCCTCACTCTCTGATTGTCGCGTTCGATCTCGATTCTGGGCACGCCTGCCTGCTGCAGCTGTGCCTTGAGTGTCTTTCTCAAGTTGTAGTCGGACACCAGTGTGTCGCCGAACTCACCGTCCGGCACATACCATCTGGAATCCCAGTTTTTAATCACACCGACTCTAAGTCCGTGGGGATTTACTTTCTGACCCATTATGATGTCCTCCTTCCTTAATCTCTTTCTTTCACGACAAGGGTTACGTGGCTGGTCCTCTTGAGAATGCGGTCAGCCGATCCGCGTGCGCGGGGCATGATCCTCTTGAGGGTCGGTCCGGGGCATACATAGCACTCGGAAACGATCAGTGCGTCCTTGTTCATGTTGAAATTGTTCTCTGCGTTTGCCACGGCAGAGTCGAGTAACTTGATCAGATACTCGGATGCGCTCTTGGGGGTGTTCTTGAGAATGGCTCTTGCCATTCCGACGTCTTTGCCCCGGATCAGGTCAAGGACGATGCCGACTTTACGCGGAGAGATCCGCGCGTATCTCAGAATTGCTTTTGCTTCCATTTCGTCCTCCTGAATTATTTGCCGTTGTTCGAGGTCTTCGACCCGGCATGGCCTTTGAATGTTCTGGTCGGAGCAAACTCGCCGAGTTTGCAGCCGACCATATCCTCGGTCACATAGACCGGGACGTGCTTTCTTCCGTCATAGACGGCGATCGTGTGTCCGACAAATTCCGGGAATATCGTGGAAGCACGCGACCATGTTTTGATGACCTGCTTTTTGCCGGAGTCGTTCATTGCCGCAATGCGGGAATAAAGTTTGGCTTCGACAAACGGTCCCTTTTTCAGACTTCTGCTCATATCATGTGCCTCCTTCTATTATTTGCCGTTTCTGCGTCTTACGATGAATTTGTCGGTTCTGGCCTTCTTGTTTCTTGTCTTGAGACCCAGAGCCGGCTTACCCCACGGGGTTACCGGGCCGGGACGGCCGATCGGGCTCTTGCCCTCACCGCCGCCGTGCGGGTGATCGCAGGGGTTCATGACCGAGCCGCGTACGGTCGGACGGACGCCCATGTGACGCTTTCTTCCGGCCTTACCGATCTTGACCGTGTCATGCTCGATGTTGCCGACCTGTCCGATGCTGGCATTGCAATCCAAGCGCACCAGACGGACTTCACCGGAGGGCAGGCGAACCTGCGCCATGCCGTTTTCTTTTGCCATGAGTTGTGCCTGTGCTCCGGCGCTGCGCACCAACTGTGCGCCCTTGCCCGGGTAAAGTTCCACGTTGTAGATGACCGTACCGACCGGAATGTTTGCAAGCGGAAGGGTGTTGCCCGGCTTGATGTCCGCGCCGGAGCCCGACTCGATCACGTCGCCGTCGGTAAGTCCTGCGGGGGCAAGCACGTAGCGCTTCTTGCCCGCCTCGTCCGCCACCAGTGCGATGTAAGCGGTGCGGTTGGGATCGTACTCGATCCCGATCACGGTTTCCTTGAGATCTCCCTGCCGCTTGAAGTCGACCAGTCTGTATTTCTGACGGTTTCCGCCGCCCTTATGACGGACTGTGATTCTGCCGTAACTGTTGCGTCCGGAATACTTCTTCTTTACGGACAAAAGGCTTTTTTCGGGAGTGAACTTGGTCACCTCGTCAAAGCTGGGAACGCTCATTCCTCTTCTGCCCGGAGTCGTAGGTTTGTACTTAATAGCTGCCATCGTTCCTCCTCCTCATTACATCATTCCGTCGAAGAACTCGATGGTATCCGAGCCCTCTGTCAGGGTTACGATCGCTTTTTTCCAAGCGGCGGTATAACCGCTCACCATGCCTCTTCTCTTGGGCTTTCTCTTGACGCTGACGGTGTTGACCGAAGCAACCTCTACCTTAAAGGCCTGCTCGACCGCAGTTGCAATCTCGGCCTTGGTCGCGTCCTTCAGTACCCGGAAGGTGTATTTTTTGTTCTTTGCAAGATCCATACTCGCCTCTGTGATGATCGGCTTCAGGATAATATCATAACAACTTCTCATTATGCAAACACCTCCTGGATCTTTTCGGCCGCGGTCTTTGCGACCACCAGTTTGTCGGCATTCAGAATGTCATATACGTTGATCTGAGTTGCCTGTGCGGTCTTGACGCCCGGGATGTTCGCAAAACTTGCGATCACCTTTGCGTCCTGCTCGGCAAGCACTACCAGAGTCTTGCCGGGTGCGCCGACCGCTTGCAGCATCGCGGCCATGGTCTTGGTCTTGTATGCCTCTGCCGCGATCGAGTCGACCACGATCATGCTGTCGGTAGCAACCTTATCGGACAGCGCGCTTTTCAGCGCCAGTCTGCGGGTCTTCTTGTTGAGATTGATCCGATAGCTTCTCGGTTTGGGGCCGAGCGCGATACCGCCGTGCGTCCACTGCGGAGAACGGGTGGAGCCCTGACGCGCTCTGCCGGTTCCCTTTTGACGCCAAGGCTTTCTGCCGCCGCCCGAAACCTCGGTCCGGGTCTTGGTGGACTGTGTGCCCTGTCTTTGGTTCATCAGATATGCTCTGACTGCTGCATGGAGGACCGCCGCATTCACCTCGACGCCGAATACTTCGTCAGATAATACGATATCGCCGACTTGCTTGCCCGCCATATCCACTACTTTCAAATTAGGCATTGTCTATCCTCCCTCTTATGCTTTGACCGTGTTGCGGATGAACACAATCCCGCCGCGTGCACCCGGAACGGCGCCCTTGATGGCGATGATGTTCTTTTCCGCATCGATTTTTGCGACTTCCAAGTTGAGCACGGTCACCTGTTCGTCCCCGTACTGACCTGCCATCTTCTTGTTCTTGAAAACTCTGGACGGGCTCGAGGTCGAACCCATAGAGCCGACCTGACGGTGGATCGGGCCGGTACCGTGGGTCATACGGAGAATGTGGTTGCCCCATCTCTTGACCGCGCCGGTGTAACCGCGTCCCTTGGTGATACCGGTCACGTCGACCTTCTCGCCTGCGGCGAACAGATCGGCGCCGACCGTGTCACCCACCTGATAGGACGAGACGTCCTCCAGACGGAACTCTTTCAGATGCTTCTTGGCGGAGACGCCCGCCTTCTTGAACTGACCGGCGGTGGGCTTATTCGTGCGCTTTTCGGAAAGATCCTCAAAGCCAAGCTGAATGGCCTCATAGCCGTCGGTTTCCTTGGTCTTGATCCGGCAAACGGCGCACGGCCCTGCCTCAATGACAGTGACCGGAATCACATTTCCAACCTCGTCGAAAATCTGTGTCATGCCGATCTTCTTGCCGATGATTCCCTTTTTCATTCTGTAATTTCCTCCTGTTTCAGTTATTGGTTGCACGCAGGTCACTGCCCGTTGGTGCAACTTGACTTAAAACCTCGCGCGTATAAAATGCGGTAAAGAACTGTGTGAGATCAGAGCTTTACGTCGATTTCTACGCCGGCGGGGAGTTCAAGACTCATAATTGCCTCGACCGCATCCTTTGCAGGATTGACAATGTCGATTAAGCGCTTGTGGGTACGGAGTTCAAACTGCTCGCGGCTGTCCTTGTTGACGTGGACAGAACGCAGGATAGTGACAATCTCCTTTTCGGTAGGCAGCGGTACGGGACCGGAAACCGTGCAGTTGTATCTCTTCGCCGTTTCCACGATCTTCTGTGCCGCCGCATCCGCCAGGGTGTGATCATAACTCTTGAGTCTGATGCGTACATTCTGCTTTGCCATTTTGCTTTTTCCTCCTATATAAAAGTTGTGCGTGTCCCGCCGACACACGGGACCTTCCATAAAGGCGGCAGGCTGTGTACACGCTCCCGGGCGTTTCAACCCCTCTCAAAGGAAAACGGGGCATACGCCGGGGCGCAGCCTCCGTGACATCCGGTGCGTCAATGCCGACTGCATTCAGCCACCGTATGCCTACGATACACAACTCTTGCCTTCGCCCGTTTTACGGACATACTCCGCGGAAGTTACCGGCTGTCTGCGCCGCAATCTCCCGCATCATCGCACATTAAGCCTCACTATTGTACCACTTATTTCCCGCTATGTCAACAATTATTTTCTCTCTTTTTAGGATTTACAATTTGTTCACATTTGCTCGGAGCAAAAAAATAACAGAAATTGTCAAAAATGGCTTGACTTTGCAAAAAAAAGATGATATAGTAATAATACAATCGATAAAAACAGATAGCACACCCGGCAGAGAAAAAAGAGCGCAGCAAAGCAGACCGCCTCGCTTTTTTGAGAATGTTGCAGATTGCAATCCGTAACATTCCCGCGGTCGCAATGATCGCTTTCCTGTGCCCTCTGCGTTTTTTTATTCTGCTGTATTTTAACACAATATTCAAATGCTGCGTAACGGCACCGGAATTTTTCACGTCCTTTTGTGCCTTCCGCGCAGCGGAAAGGTATGGTAATAAACATGAAAGCAACAGGAATGGTAAAGCAGATCGATGAACTGGGACGCATCGTCATCCCGAAAGAGATCAAAAAAACCATGGGGATCGAGCCCAGAGATTATCTGGAAATTTTTGTGGACGGAGATAATATCATTCTCCATCGCTACAATCCCGGCTGTATTTTCTGCGGAAGCACAAACGGGATTTCCGTATATAAGAATAAACTGATCTGCGAGAATTGCAAAAAAGAACTGACAAAATAAATTATGAAACATGCTTTGCAAATTATATATCATGTTTATATAATAGAAACTGCCTAACTTGGCTAAATCGAAAAAACGCAGAAAATACAAGGGTTTTAGAAGTGGTTAGGAGCGGTTAAATGCGGGGAAATGTATGTAAATCGTGCATTATTCCTGCACCGCTCCTATACCACTATTTTTACACTCTATTTTATTTTTTCGATTTCTTCACGGAGCCATTCGAATTCTCTTTTTGTGTAAACTTTTTCTGTGATATCTGAAATTTTATGACCGACCATATATTTTATGGCATATTCGTCCACACCATTCTTTTTAGCCGCAGTTACAAAATGTGTTCTTCCGTCATGCGGTCTATGTTCCGGATTAAGATTCAATTCCTCTCGAATTCTTGTAAATCCTTTTTGATAGCGATTGTAAGTAAAGGCTATCGATTTTCGTTTATTATCTGGATCGCAGCAATTGAAAAGATATTTACTCCCCAGTTCTTCAGCTTCTTTATATTTTTGAAGAACAAGGGGTTTTATTTTTGAATGAATGGGAACGACTCTATCCGTTCCCGCATCCGTTTTCATACCGCCTTTGAAAGTCCAGTTTTCAAGATCAACATTAGCGAGTTCAATTAGTCCAAGCTCTTGCGGACGCCATCCGGAATAGCATTGAATAAGAATGGCATCTACAAATCGCTTATCATGGACATGCTGCCAAAGCAATGATATTTCATCATCGGTAAAGGCAATATGTCCTTTTTTAACTGTAACGATTTCTTTGATCGTATCTTCTGACAAATTAAACGTACGGGAATAGTTACGATCAACCAATTCATATTCCAGAGCGTAATCCAACATCAGATTAAAAAGCGACTTGATTTTGTTTTTCATAGATGCGCTCGGATGTTGCTCTACTCCTCTTACTGTTGCCGTTCCTTCCTCCATACACCCTTTAATATGTCTGGCTCGTATATCCATTACACGCATATTATATACACTGGAGCAATACGCCCATGCAGATGTAACCGCTCTTGCGCTTGAATCCGATTTAAGAGTTTTAAAATACTCTTCTGACCATTTTTCATAAAGTTCTTTTACAGTAATAGCCGGCCCCAAATCATAAGGATTTTTGTTATATTCAACGAGAGCAGCGTACGCTTCATTATAAGTTGGAAAATATGATTCAGGTTTCAAAGGCTTACAAATCGGTTTGCCATCAGGAGTTTTTCCGACCGTAACCATTGCTCGAAACGGATTCCGTAAGTTTCGATTTTTAATCTCGCTTATTTGACCAAATCCGTTTGGTAATCTTCTATGTTTGTTGGATTTGCGAGGTTTTCTTTGTTTGACATTTGGCTGCATCGGATAACCGCAATGCGGGCAATATGTAGCTTTATCGCTTACTTGAAGCTCGCATTCCGGACATTGAATAAGCATTTGTTCATCACCTTCTATTGAATTTCCGCCTATTATTATATATAATAGTGTAGGAATTGTCAACTCCTACATTGAAATTATTTTTAGAAGGGATGATCATGATTGCAAAGAATATGTCTGAGTGTCCTCTTTGCGGCGGTCCTTTAAAATATTACGACAGTGTAAAAAGAGTCGTACGAACAAAAGGTCGTGCTACCAAGTGGATTAAAATCCGACGGATGAAATGTGAAAAATGCAATCATGTTCACAGAGAACTTCCTAAATTTATATTTCCTTACAAGCAATATGAAATGGAAATGATACTCGGCGTTTTGGAAGGATTTATTACGCCGAATACATACGGATATGAAGATTATCCTTGTGAAATGACTATGCTTCGTTGGACGGCGCAAAAATCACAACTTCTTTTATGGAAACAAAATTCTAAAGGAGGTTGTTTTAAGTGAAACGATTTGTTGGAGAATTGATATTTGCCTCTCTGCTTCTCGGAGGTATTCAGCTTTACGGAAAGCACGAGTACCAAAAAGGATGGAGAGAAGGAAGCACATTTTCAAACAGTCTATCGGAACTGAAACAAAAACTCGAAGATTGGTTTAAGAAAGAGGAGGAGTCCTGAAAAAAGGACTCTTTTTCTTTTTTTGATTTTTCACTCAGGTTGTTTTTACTAAAAGCAGTTTTTAATTTAGAATAGCCGCAAAAAGGAGGTAAACGTAGATGGACGAAAAATTTGCAAACGGTTCGGTTCCAGTCTCTGTAGCGGCAAGAGTTTACGGTAAAGATGCATCTTGGGTAAGAGCGGGCATTATATCCGGATGGCTGCCGATTGGAAAGGCCACCAGAAACGGAAAGCTGGTTACGAAGATTGAGGAAATGAACTCAAAGTATGGACGAATTAACTTTTATATTTCGCCAAAGCTTCTCTATGAAGAAACCGGATATATTTGGAAAGGAGAGAAACGGTAATGAGTACGACGATACGACCGGAATTGTCTGATAAAAGCAAATACTGGATAGAAAAACACCGGTACTATGAATTGAAGCATTTTTGCCTTCAATATCCGATTTGGAAGAAAGCCTATGCTTCTTTGGACAGCTTAGCAACCAGACCGGCGGATTTGGCTATGTTTTCCAAAACCAGAAACATCAGCAGTCCGGTAGAAAAATGTGCCGAGGCAAGATTATATTATCTTGACCGAATGAAGCTCGTAGAACAGGCGGCTATAGGAGCTGATCCAGAGCTTGCAGAGTACCTGTTAAGAGCGGTTACGGAAGGAATTTCTTTTGAATGCCTTAAACTTAGATTAGAAATCCCCTGCTGTAAAGACACTTATTATGACCGGTATAGAAAATTCTTCTGGTTACTGAATAAAACGAGAGGATAAGGTGAACAGATATGAAAATCATCAATAAAGCTGTTAAAAAGGTATATCGATTCAATTGTCCTGATTGCGGAGCACGATTAGAAGCCAATCCAAACGAACTTGTTGATATGGGTAATAAAATCAGTAAGTTCTATTGTCCGATTTGCAGAACGGATCGGTTTATCGGCTGGGGAGATTTAAGAAAGAAAACCGTTTACGAAGACGAGAGCAAATAACGGCGCGGTATTTACAACTTCTTTTATGGGAAATATTTTATACCCGAAAGGAGTTAAAAATCATGAAACTTACACCGGTTGACAGCATTCCCAAAAGACGAGCAAGCAGACATAATTTGCAGGATTTTATTGAGGAATTTGTAAATTCAAACGCCGAGTTCGTACGAATCGATCTCAGCGAGCATGATTACAAATCTTACATAGTCTGTGCAAACTGTATGCGTGTTGCAGTCAAAAGGTCAAAGCGGCCGATCAAAGTATTTATTCGTGACGGTAATGTATACCTTAGTAAACTATAACCCAAAAAGGATTGAGTCCGAAAGGACTCTTTCTTTTATATTTTCCGTAGGCAGGTGACAGAAAAATGTGGTATATTGATATCTGAAAAAATCCCGGGTTGGATTTTCAGAAAAATGTTTTTGAAAGGGGTCAGTTATGGTTGAAGTAATTATATTTGTGGTTGGGATACTTATTGGCATCATAATTACAACAATTGGGTTTCGAAAGCACATCACAGGTTCTTTAAGGGTTGATCAGTCTGATCCGGACGATCAACCTTATTTATTTTTGGAAATGGAGAAGAAATTAAGTGAAGTCTTAAAGAAAAAATATGTTATTTTGAAGGTAAATATCCAGAATTATATTTCGCAGAAATAACAGACGCTTTTATGGGAAACCCATTTAAAAATTTTTGAAAGGAGAACAGTAAAATGGAAAACGAACTTCAGACAATGCTTGAGGAGGAATTGGAAGCTCAAATTAAGAACCTATCCAGACTTGGAAGCGGAACAAAGGAAAAGGCTTCTGCGGTGGAAGACGTAACCAAACTTTACAAGCTGAAACTTGAGGAAAAGAAAGACCTGTCGGAAACGCTTGATCATGCAAAAGAAGACGAACTGAAGCGTGAACAGCTAAAAAGAGAGATTATTTTCCGAAATGTTCGGCTTGGAACAGAGGTATTGATCTTTATTGCGGAGCTTGGCTTTGCTTGGCATTGGGCAAGAAAGGGATTTGAGTTCGAAAAAGACGGAACATTCACTTCAGGAACAATGAAAAGTTTGTTCAGCCGATTTAAGTTCAGAAACAGAAGTTAAAACGGGTTGAAAAAGCGAGGAGATCGTGTAAAACACATGGTCTCTTCGTTTTTGCTCGTAAAATTTGCAATCTCTATTACGGAAAGGAGATTTAAGAGGCTCTTGTCCCCTTTACTAAATAATTGAAGCCCGGTATAATAAAATCGGCTTCAAAAAGGAGATAATGAGTATATGAGCAAAGACATTATCAAGCCGGAAGGGATGGATTTAATCAGACATCTTAATGCCGGCCACGCAATTTGCAACAAATGCGGCGCTCTGATGGAGCGAAAGGAAGATCCAACTGGAGGATGCGATATCTATGTCTGTCCATCATGTAAATGGGAAATAGACGAGATGGATTATGTGTATCAGGACGAAGAGGAAGAATGGACGCCCGAAACACTTAACGCATTCGAAGGGGATATTCCTCCCGCCGGATGCAGAGCATGTGGAGGACCATATCCGCAATGCAAATCGTCGTGTAAACTGTTTGACGATTAAAAAGTCAACGAGAGGGAAAGTCCTTACGGGGGCTTTTCCTTTTTGTTTTAGGAGATATATTATGCGATACCATTTTGAAAAGCCTCAAATCTATTTATCTATGTACGGACGACTTTATATTTGCGAGCACCCAGTATACAATAGCTGCACGTTATTTGAAATTGGCGATAAAGGATTGGCTGTCATTCAGCAAAGATTTGATGAGGAAACAAAAAGTACATGGTGGAGCGAGGTTGATCCATGGATTACGGATGCTTTATATTTACATCCAGAATTTAAAAAATATTTTGATTTAAGAGCCGGAATGTGTACGGACGGGTTATATCCGACCGTTACGGTGCGACAAATCATGTGGGCGTTAAAAATGAAGCCGATACAAAAACAGCGCTGGGAGACGGTCTTTGATAGGAAAGATATTTAACGCAAAAAATACAGGTTCTCTTATGGAAAAATGATTTTTGAAAGGAGAACATAACGATTATGGGAATCATCAGTAAAATCATAGATAAAATGGACGTTTCGAATTTATGCTTTAAGAAGAAGCAGAAAACGAAAAAATCCATTTTAAAAGAGGTTATTGACAATCCTGAAAAGTTTAAACTCGAAGCAATCATCGAAGGTGAAGAAATTAAAATTACGATTAAAAGAAGAGAGGAGTCCTAACAGGGACTCTTCCTTTTTCGCAAAATTTACAAGTTATATTATGGAGAGACAGTAGCTTGTGCTCCGGCCAAAATCGGAAGGAAGCTGTGATATGGGTTCGACCCCCATAACTGTCTCTCTTTATTTTTTTATCACCGAAAGGAGAAAGAGCAAAATGAAATCCCCAAAAAGAACGCCTAACTTTAAGAAGTCACGACGATGGCTTCAAAAATCCTCCCCGACTATTTTAACTTTTATCGGAGCTGCCGGAGTTATTGCAACGGCGGTTCTTGCAGTAAGAGCGACGCCAAAAGCGCTTTTGCTAATCAAAGAAGACAGCAAAAAGAATCATGACGGCGATTCAAATGCATTTACAAAAAAAGAAGCCGTATTATCATGCTGGAAATGTTATATTCCAAGCGTGATAACCGGAACGGCTACGTTATTCTGTATATTTGGAGCAAATATATTAAACAAACGACAGCAGGCTTCTTTGATAAGTGCATACGCATTTGTGGACCAGTCCTATCGAAAGTACAAATCAAAACTAAAAGAATTGTACGGAGAAGAAGCACATAATGCGATTATTGATTCCATTGCTAAAGAAAAGTGCTCTGATACTCATATAATATGTCCTGGTTTAATGGGGTCCACGCTCGACTTTGAATGCGGAATGGAACCGGAAATAACAAGGGTGTTTTATGACAGCTATTCCGGGAGATATTTTGAAACAAGCATAAGCAAGGTAATTCAAGCAGAATATCATCTAAATCGCAATTTTATGTTTAATGGCGTTATTTCATTAAACGATTTTTATGATTTTCTTGGTCTTGAAAAAACGGATATCGGAAATGAGGTTGGTTGGTCATGCTGTAACGGTGATATTTATTGGATTGACTTTAATCATCACAAAATCACTTTGGATGACGGATTGGAGATATTCATTATCGACATGGTTTTTGAGCCTACCGCAGAATGGTTGAATGATATTTAAAAACGCAAAAATTGCAATGTGTATTATGAGAAAGGAGGTCATGCACCATGGGCAATAAAACAGTGATTAAACTCATTGGCTTTGCGGCTACCATTATCGGAATCGGAGCAACGCTCTTATCCGATTGGGTAAACGAAAAGAAAATGGAAGAAGAAATCGAGGAGAAAATTGACGAGGCGCTTGCCGAACGACTCGGAGAAAATGAAGAAGAGGAGGAGTCCTGAACAGGGACTCTTTCCTTTTTGCGAGGCAAATTATGAATGATGCAGCCATTCAAACCATTCTGAAGTACATCGAAACAAACCTATTTGGCCCAAAATATACTTGGCCTACGGTATATTTTGAAGAAAGAAGCTATGCAAGATGGGCTGCAACCGAAATACTCGAATCCATTATGGATCACCCGTTACGCTCAGCAGATGAAATCATAGAAGAATTTATATTCAAGATGATGATTTACTCAGCGTGGACAGACGATTCTGATATTTGTTTTCGTTTTTCGGTTGCAAAAGAAACAGCCGAAAATATTCTCGAAATATTATAAATACCGAAAGGAGACTAAAAATGAGCAAAGAATTGTTGGTTGTGAGATCTATGATTAACTTAAATCCAAAGCAAATGGAGGATTTATATTCTTCTATTGCCATGCAGCGTGTAACCGGAACGGTCGTGTTGCCGGTGTATTGCGACCTGATTGTTGTTCCGAACGATCTGGATATTAAAATTGATACGCCGACTTATAAATCAGAGAATACACGATACAAAATAGGCGATCAAATATCTATTTCTCTTACAGGCTTTGGGGAATTTACAGCAACGGCACAAAAGCATGACGGCGATCGTACTTTATTTATCTTTGACGATTGTGTTGCAAGTGAAAAAATGAATAAAGACAATACTAATAAAGGCGGCTTTGATAATTCATATCTTAATCGGTGGCTGCAAGAAAAATTATGGCCCGCGTTTCCAAGAGAAATGAAGGAAAAAATAAGAGATTTGACGATTCCTACATACGGTCAGATGTTTGGTCATGATGACTGGTACAAAGAAGTTTTAGAACCGGATAACGATGAGCAACTACCTTTGATGAAGAAAAGAAAAAATCGTGTTGCCGACTATAACGATGAATACGGATGGTACTGGCTTAAAAATGCTACCAAAAAATCGGTCTCTTCGTCCAATTTCGCTTTTGTGGACAACTATGGTGGTGCGCTCTACGCCGGCGCGCCCAGCACTTGTGGCGTTCGTCCGGCTTTCTGGTTGGTTGATTAAATCGCCGCCCCTTGTGGGCGGTTTATATTTTTGAAAGGAGATCCTGAGATGGGAAAAACAAAATTCAAAGGCATTATTCATGGTGTTCAAACCGCTATGAAAAAACATAGTCCTGAAATTTTAACCGGTATCGGAATTGCCGGAATGATTACTACTGTTGTTATGGCGGTTCGCGCTACGCCGAAAGCAATTCTCTTATTGGAAGAGAAAAAAGAAGAAAAAGGAGAAGAAAAACTTACCGTACCGGAGACGATTAAAACGGCATGGACATGTTATATTCCGTCAACAATTGTCGGTTCAGTTTCTATTCTTTGTCTTGTCGGCGCCAGTTCCGTGAATTTCAGAAGAAATGCCGCTCTTGCTACCGCATATACGCTTTCTGAATCTGCGCTTAGAGAGTATCAGGAAAAAGTGGTTGAAACAATCGGAGAGAAAAAAGAGCAGTCCGTCCGCGACGCAATTGCTAAGGATAAGCTTGATAAAGACCCGGTTACACGTCGAGAAGTAATTATTACTACGAAAGGAGATACTCTTTGCTATGACGCTATATCTGGAAGATATTTTAAATCGGATATCGAAAAGATCAAAAAAGCCGAAAACGAGTTAAACCGCAGAATGAGAGATGAAATGTTTATTTCATTAAATGATTTTTATTACGAGATTGGCTTAAGTGGAACCGATCTTGGGGACGAGCTTGGATGGAATATCGATAAGGGTTATATTGACTTGGATTTCAGTTCACAATTGGCGGAAGACGGAACACCTTGTCTTGTTATCAGATATTCCTTATCTCCACAGTATGATTACCAAAAATAAATTCGCAAAATTTACAAGGTATTTAATGGAGGAATCCACTTAAAAATTTTTCTAAAATTGAAAGGAGAAAACAACAATGGAAGCAAACAACATCTTGACAAACGAAGAGGTTTTGGAAGCAACGGAAGAAATCGCAACCTGCGGTTCCAAGAAAGGCGTTAAGATTGCAGCCGGAATTGGCGTATCCGTATTTGTTGGCATTATTGCCTATAAGTATGTAGTAAAGCCGATTGTGGCTAAAATCAAAGCCAAAAAGGAGCTTAAAGAAGCACAAACCGATTCCGAGACCATCGACGAAGAAGTTGATGACCAGGAGTAATTTCAAACGAAAAAATCGTGGACCAACATGAGGGAAGGTACCTATAGCAAGGTGCTTTCCCTTTTTATTTTTCTTTAGAAGGGAGAATTGTTATGAATAGATATACTTATGACGGTCCGGTTATGTCTTTTGAAAACTGCGTAGATAACCGTTGGAAAGGGCAGACAAATGCGGTATCTGAAAAGAAAGCACGCTGCAATCTGACCTATCAGTGGAAAAAAGAAAACAATTATATGGTAAATGCAAAGATTACCCTTCCGGGGAAAATCAGGTTGGTCGAATGAAAGGAGAGTTAAATGCATGGAAGAATACAAGTCAAACTCCCATAAATCCAAAGAGGAACAACTTATGCAGGATTTATCTGCTCCCGAGAAAAAAGTGGAGAAAGCGATTACCGGAACAGTAAAAACCAAAAAGAAAAACGAAATCAAAAAGTTTGCTGATATTTTTATTTCAGAAGATGCCGGAAACGTAAAATCTTATATTTTGATGGAGGTTTTAATTCCGGCAATCAAAAAAGCGATTGATGATATTTTTACCAGCGGAATTCGTATGCTGCTTTGGGGCGAAAAAGGTCAGTCATCAAAAAGCGGGACCGCGTCAAAAATCTCATATCGCAGTTATTACGATAAAAAAGATGACAGACGGGATTATAGCGGCTCGTCCATAAGGAACGGATACAGTTATGACGATATTATATTTGATAATCGAGGAGAAGCGGAAGAAGTTCTGTCCAGAATGGACGAATTGATTTCAACTTATGATGTCGTAAGTGTGGCGGATCTTTATGATTTATGCGGAATTAACGGAAGTTATACGGATAACAAATACGGTTGGACAGATATTCGTAATGCTTCGGTTGTACGGATACGAGACGGCTATACGATTAAACTCCCGAAAGCCCTTCCACTTAATTAAAGGAGGTTGTTATGTACGAATCGAAAGATAAGATGGTATCTCATCCGGACCATTATCAATCTGAAACTGGTTTGGAAGTTATTGATGTTATTGAGGCGTTTACTTTTGACCTCACCGGTATTGAAGCAACAGATACCGGAAACATCATCAAATATGCTTGCCGTTGGAAGAAAAAAGACGGAATAAGAGATTTGGAAAAAATTCTATGGTACACCCAGCATCTCATTGACCATGTTAAAAATCTTGAAGAGGAGAATAGATAATCATGAAAAAAACAGAAATCGCAACCAAAGTTAGCAGAAAATTTAATAAGTTAGCTTTTGGCGTTAGAAAACACAGTCCGGAAATTTTAGTTGCTTTTGGTGTAGCCGGAACAGTTGTGAGTGCTGTTATGGCTTGCAAAGCAACAACAAAAATCAGCACAATTCTTGATAAAGCAAAAGAAGATCTGGAACCCATCCATAAGGTTCAGGAGAGCAAAAAGTTTTCCGAACAATATACACAGGATGACGCCAAAAAGGATTTGGCAATTGTGTATGTTCAAACCGGAATCAGATTTGCAAAGCTTTATGCTCCTTCAGTCATTCTCGGAACTCTTTCTTTAACAAGTATTCTCGCGTCTACAAATATTCTCAGAAAGCGGAATATTGCTCTTGCGGCTGCTTATGCAACCGTTGATCGCGGATTCAAAGAATATAGAAACCGCGTAATCGAACGATTTGGAGAAGAGATTGATCGAGAATTAAAGTACAATATTAAAGCCAAAGAAATCGAAGAAAAAATCACAGATGAAAACGGTAAAGAAAAAACCGTAAAGAAAACCGTGATGGTTGCGGACGATCCGAATCAATACAGTGATTATGCCCGTTTCTTTGATGACGGATGTACCGGTTGGGAAAAAGATTCCGAATATAATCTGATGTTTCTTCGTTCGGAACAGAATTATGCGAACGATAGATTAAAAGCTCGTGGATATTTGTTCCTGAATGAAGTTTATGAGCGTCTTGGAATCAAGCCAACAAAAGCAGGACAAGCCGTCGGATGGATTTATGACCCGGATAATCCAAAGCACAAGGGCGATAACTATGTAGACTTTGGAATTTATGAAATCGATCGCGAGCGGTCAAGAGCTTTTGTTAATGGGTACGAACGAACAATTCTGCTGGATTTCAATGTTGATGGTCCGATTCTTGATTCTCTCAATAAAATTGAACAAGGTGTATGTTGACGATGATGCTCCGGTTTTCTGTAAAAAGAGGCCGGAGCTTTTTTGAAAGGAGATTATGACGTGAACAGAAAAAATCTTGCTCATTGCATTGGATATTTTTGTGGAACAGCGCTTGTGTTGTGCCTAACTGCTATTGCTATTGCATTAACGGTTAAGTTTATATTTTGGCTATTCTAAGGAGGTCAATATGAAAAGAAAAAGAAGAAGAAATAAAAACCCTTTGATTTTATTCATTCTGTTCATCGGTGTTGTCGTTTCATCTTTATCAATTATGGCAT
>CANQPT010000005.1 GCA_947625805.1 uncultured Clostridia bacterium | reverse complement strand
TGACCGAGGGCTTGAACCTCTTTTGGTTCATGAGTTTCCGTTCGCCTTATTCTTATTCAGTTTTCAGTGAATTTTCAAAAAAACGGAGCATTCCTGCTTGGCAATGCTCCGTTTTTCTTTTTGATGTACGGGGGATACGATACATACTATAAAGCCGCACGGTAAAGATTGCATTGTGGATATAGAAAAGAGAGGAAGCCGTCCTCTCTTTTTTTATTCATTGATTTGCGGTATCTTGCAAAGCGTTTGTGATCAGGCTACGACGAACGGTCATGCGTACGTCGCGCATTTCCGTAAAGGAAAGCTGCTTGTCTAACTGGATATTCCTGATCTCTTCGATCATGGTGTGTTCGGTCAGCAT
Source organism: uncultured Clostridia bacterium (assembly GCA_947625805.1). Taxonomy (GTDB): domain Bacteria; phylum Bacillota; class Clostridia; order Oscillospirales; family CAG-272; genus CAKSEI01. The sequence goes on along the minus strand of CANQPT010000005.1, from coordinate 74,901 downwards.
ATTGCGGTAGGTAAAGCGCGGCATGACTGCACGGCAGTTTGCCATGATAACCAGCGAATGCAGAGATACGTTGTGAAAACCGTCCCTGCGCAGAATGTGCTTGAGCACCTCGATCATATAACTGTTGCGCCCAAACGGATTTTCGACAGTGGCGATCGTACCGTTTGGGGAAAGAAACCGCCAGTTTTCATGCTGCGGATTGTCCAACTTCCCGATCTGCGGAAGCACGGTCACGACGATGATTCCCGCACGGCAGACAATCAATGCGTCAGCCGCCGCAGGGGGGAGCGCCTGTCGGCTTTTTACGGGAATCCTCGGATTCAATATGACCTTCCCGCTGCCGAAAGCGGCAGTCAGTACCCGCAGAACAAAGCCCTTGTTGCGAGCGGGACGGGCATACAACTCGTCAATGCGCTTCTGTGCCTTGATGTTCCGCACGATCTTGTAGGAAAAAAACAGAATCAGTACGACCAGCGCGGCAACAACAAGGAAGATGATACCGTTTTTCATACCTTAAGCGTTCAGTTTTTCGATGTACTCGATCAAATCGGAAACCTTGACCATTTTTCTGAAATCAGCCTCGTTGATCTCAATGCCGAGTTGCTCTTCGCAATTAAAGGCGATATCGGCAAACTCCAAGGAATTGATTCCCAGATCCTTTACAAATTCGCAATCGGGAGTAATCTCGTCCTTGCTGATTCCGGTGGTGTCCACTAAGATTTCCATAACCTTTTCTAACATTGTCTGTACCTCTTATTTCAAAATATACCGTTTGATTTTTTTTGTGGTCGTTTTCTCAAATTCCGTGTCGCGCACTTCGATCTCGTGCACCTGCTTGAAGGGAGGCAGGTCGGTGTTGATCCGATCGACTTCCTCTTTGAGTTTGGCGTAGATGGCATCGGGCTCCATGCCCTCGGTCAGTTCCTCGGAGGGATAGATCAAAGCCGTGATCAATTGCTCGCCGGTTTGGCCTGTGCGCTCGATCACCACGCACTCGGCGATATATTCGCTGTGCTGCAGGTGTTCCTCGATCTCCTCGGGATAGATGTTCTTGCCGTTGGAGAGGATAATCAGATTTTTCTTGCGTCCGGTGATGAAGATATTGCCTTCTGCATCGATGCGGCCGAGGTCGCCTGTGCGGAACCACCCGTCCTCGGTGAACGCCTCGGCGGTCGCATCCTCGTCCTCATAGTAGCCCAGCATGACGTTATCACCTTTGGCGATAATCTCGCCTATGCCCTCTTCATTGGGATTGTCGATTTTGACCTGACAACTGTCTACCGCCTTGCCGCAAGAGCCGTATACGATCTGATAGGGCCGGTTGACCGCCAACAGGGGAGAACACTCGGTGATGCCGTATCCCTCGCAGATCATAATACCGAAATCCCAGAAATCACGCACGATCTGTTTGTCCAGCGGTGCGCCGCCGCAGATGATGTATTGCAAATTTCCGCCCAACTCGTCGATGATCTGCTTAAATAACTTGCGCCGGACGTCAATGCCGCATTTCATCAGAGCACGCGACAACTTCAGCGCAAAGGTTACCTTTTTGCGTATGCCCTTTTTATCGATGCCTTTCCAGATGGAACGGTGCATGGTTTCAAGGAAGAGCGGTACCAGTACCAGCGAGTCGGGGCGCACGGTCTTGATGTTGCGCAGTACGTACTTCAAACTGTCGTTGAGGTATGCCGTCGCACCTAAGTTGGGCAGTGCGATATGTCCGCAGGTCACCTCGTACACATGATTGAGCGGAAGCACAGATAAGAAGGTGTTGTTCTGGTCGTAAATGACCGCTTTGCAGGAGTCGTTTGCCGCCGCCACGAGATTGCGCATGGACAGCATAACCCCCTTGCTGGTCCCGGTCGTGCCCGAGGTGAAGAGCAGAGTGCACATCTTTTCCATGTCGATGGGCATGGTGCAGAACGTGTCGTTGCCTGCCTCGTATGCCTGCGCGCCCTTTTCCAACATGGCGTTATAGGGAATCACGCTTTCCCGATCGATGTGCTCCGGCTCTACCGGGATAAAATACTTGGTAGCGGTCAATTCTTCGGCGTGATTGATGACCGTATCATTCATGGACGGCATATAAACGATTGCGATTGCTCCGGATCGGTTGAGGAAATTCACCACCTGTTCGGTCTGAAGTTCCTTGTCAAGCGGCACGATCACGTTGCCGGTGATGGTGACCGCGTAGTATGCGGTCATATAGGCGGGATGCGCCTCTCCGATGACGGCGATCTTCTGCCCGCGCAGACCCATCTCGATCAAGGCAGTACCGAATGCGATTACATTCCGTTTGAAATCGTTGTAGGTATAGTGATAGGGTTTTTTGGGATTTGGAGAGGCGTAAAGATCCTTGTCGCCAAACCGCTCCGCCGCTCTGAATACCAACTGACGTAAATCCTCGATGGTAGTCAACTCGCGCTGGTCTTTGTATTTCATAGTGATACCTCCGTGAAAACTTATGTTTCGGACGATCCTATTATACACCATATTTGTTGATAAATCAACAAGTTTTTGAAAAAACAAATTACTCTATTTTCTTATTATATATAAAAGCCGTGTTTTTGTCAAGGAAATTTGCGTTTGGGCGGACAATATGAACAAAATGAAAATTAATTATGAATTGTCGCTTTTCTTGTTGACTTCTGTGAAAAAAAGAGTATAATTTATTTGTTAGAAAACTAATCATATACTTTGAGAGGAGAGAACTTATGAAAAATCAACCCCCTGTGGAAAGAAAGCCCTTTATGGCAATCAATGATCTGTCCAAGATCTTCCATAACCGGATGCGCAGATTGGCAGAAGACCAAGGAATGAACGAAAGTTATCGGCATTTGCTCTTTCATTTGTCCCACAAGGACGGCGTTACCCAACTTGATCTTGCAAATCTTACCCATCTCAAGCCGCCGACCATCAGCGTGACCCTGCGCAAAATGGAGCAGGAAGGATATGTCAGACGCCAGCAGGACGAAAACGACCAGAGAGCGGTACGGGTTTTTCTGACCGACAAAGGCAAGGAGTTCAACCGTTCTTCCAAAAAACTGATCGACTCTCTCGACAAGCAGGTCGTAGAAGGGATCAGCAACGTGGAAATCAAGCAGTTGCTGGATCTTTTGGACCGTATGTATTACAATCTGACCGGCGAAGATCCCAAAGAAAGATGTTGCTGCCGCCGCACTCCGGAGGAAAAATTCTGATATGAGACGGTGGTTTCGATACATAAAGCCCTATTTACCGTATTTTATTTTAGGACCGATCTGCATGATCGTGGAGGTCATCGGTGAGGTCGTGATGCCCAAACTACTCGCAGCAATCATTGATTACGGCGTGGACGGACAGGAAAGAACGGGCGTGCTTGCACGTGTTTACGATCTTTTCGGTGCGGATGCGCCGTTCGTTGTGGCAATCATGGTGGGCATGATCCTGACCGCCATCTTAATGATGATCGGCGGGGTAGGGGGCGCTTATTTCGGCGCAAAAGCCTCTGTGGGCTTTTCGGCCGATCTGCGTGAAGACGTGTACCGTAAGGTACAGAGTTTTTCATTTGCCAATATCGACAAATTCTCCACCGGATCGCTGGTCACGAGGCTTACCAACGATATCACGCAGATGCAGAATTTTGTCAATATGCTGCTGCGCATGGCGCTGCGCTCGCCCGGAATGCTGATCGGCGCACTGATTATGGCGGTGGCCACCAATGTGTCGCTGACCATGGTGTTGTGCGTGTCCATTCCCCTTTTGCTGCTTGGCATTTCCTTTTTTGTAGGCAGGGGCTTCTCGCTTTTCAGTAAAGTCCAGACCAAGATCGACAAACTCAATTCCACCGTACAGGAGAACATCACCAACGTGCGGGTGGTCAAGAGTTTTGTGCGCGAGGATCACGAGCGAAAGAAGTTCGGCGCGGCAAACGCCGACCTCAAGGACTCCGGTATGCAGGCAATGCGCATGATGATCATGATGAGTCCGCTTATGACCCTGTGTATGAGCGCAACTACCATTGCAGTGCTCTGGTTTGGCGGAAACATGGTCAATCGCGGCAGTATGAGTACGGGTGATCTGTCTGCCTTTGTGACCTATATCACCCAGATCTTAATGTCGCTGATGATGGTGAGCATGATGTTCGTCATGTTCTCCCGTGCTCTGGCCTCGGCCAAGCGCATCCGCGAGGTGATCGACGAACAGGTGGATATTACCGATACAAACGCGGCCAATCCCTCCCTTACGGTAGAGCGGGGTGAGGTCGAGTTCCGTGACGTGTCTTTCCGCTATTATAAAAACAGTGAAGGCAAGGCGCTTGACCGGATCAATCTGAAAATTAAAGCCGGATCTACTGTGGGCATTATCGGCTCTACCGGTTGCGGCAAGACCACGCTGGTATCGCTGATTGCAAGGCTGTACGACTGTGACGAGGGCGCGGTACTGGTAGACGGCGTGGACGTACGCGATTATTCGCTCTACAACCTGCGCGAAGGCGTGGGTATGGTATTACAGAAAAACGTGCTCTTTTCCGGTACCATCGAAGAAAATCTGCGCTGGGGAAACGAGGACGCGACCGATGAGGAAATCCGTACGGTTGCCGAGTATGCGCAGGCGGATAAATTTATCACTTCCTTTGCAAAGGGCTATCAAAGCGATCTGGAGCAGGGAGGTACCAACGTTTCCGGCGGACAGAAACAGCGGTTGTGCATTGCAAGAGCTTTGCTCAAAAAGCCGCGCATTCTGATCCTTGACGACTCGACAAGTGCTGTGGACACAGCCACAGAGGCTCAGATTCGCCGTGCTTTCCGCGAGGAACTTTCCGACTCCACCAAGATCATCATTGCCCAGCGGATTACCTCGGTCATGGAGGCCGACCAGATCATTGTCATGGACGACGGTATGATTACCGGTGTGGGAACGCACGAGCAGTTGCTGGCCGGCAATACTGAATATCAAGAAATTTACTATTCTCAGAATGATCGGAAGGAGGCGTAAGACATGGCACACAAAAGAAGTCTTGAAGACCTCCGCAGACTGTATAACAAGGCGGCTCCTGCCGGCCGCGGCGGTATGCCCGGCCCGGGCGGACCGAGAGGAGGCGGCCCGGGCGCCCGACACAGAAGAGGCCAGGGAAAGCCCAAAAACCTCGGCGGGACCATCTCCCGTCTGTGGTCGTATATTGCAGCCTATCGGGCACGCCTTACCATCGCGGTCGTTTGTGTCCTGCTCAACACGGTGGCCGCCCTTGTCGGCTCTTATATGCTTCGGCCGGTCATCAATACGGTGGTAGACCCTTCCAAAACACCCGAACAGCGCATTGTATCGCTGGCTATGATTCTTATGATTCTTGCCGTGATTTACGCGGTTGAAATCGGTTCGGTGTACTTGCAGGCACGCATGATGATGATCGTATCTCAAAACGCGCTGGAAAAGCTGCGCAACGATCTGTTCAACAAATTGCAGACCCTGCCGGTGCGATTCTTTGACAATAACACGACCGGTGAGTTGATGAGCCGGTTTACCAACGACATCGACAACATCGACATGATGCTCAACAATACCGTGGTCAACCTGGTATCAGGCGCCGTTATGTTGGTCGGTACCTTTGTTATGATGGTGTATACCAATATCATTCTTACACTGGTCACGGTCGCCTTTATCCCGCTCTTTTTGCTGGGCGGCAGTGCGATCGCAAAACGGAGCAGTAAGTATTACAGCGCGCAACAATCCGCCCTCGGCGCCATCAACGGCTATATCGAGGAAACGGTCACCGGCTCAAAGGTGGTCAAGGTATTCAACCATGAGAGCGTTTGTGAGCAAGAATTCCATCTTCTCAATGAGGATATGCGTGACAAGCAGTTCAATGCGCAGTTCTACGGCGGTATCATGGGACCGATCATGGGCAATACGTCGCAGATCAGTTATGCGGTCACGGCAGGTGTAGGCGGTTTGCTCTGCCTGCTTCGCGGCTTTGACATCGGCGGGTTGACCCTCTTCTGCAATGTTTCCCGTCGGTTTTCCCAGCCGATCACTACCATTGCCCAGCAGACCTCTACCATTTTTGCGGCCCTTGCGGGTGCTGAGCGCGTGTTCAGCATTATGGATCTGGATCCGACCGAGGCGGATATGCCCAAGTTGGCTCCGGACAAAGAAGCGCTTTTGCCCTTGCCTGAGACCTATGCGGGCAAGGGGCTTACACAGCCCATTCGCGGCGACGTGGCCCTTGAGCACGTGACGTTCGGCTACACGCAGGACAAGGTGATCTTAAAGGACATCAGTCTTTACGCCCATCCGGGACAGAAGATTGCTTTTGTCGGCTCTACCGGCGCGGGTAAAACCACGGTCACCAATCTTCTCAACCGTTTTTATGAGATCAATGAGGGAAGCATCACGATAGACGGGATCGACCTGCGGGATTTCGACCGGGATCATTTACGGCGCAATATCGCAATGGTATTGCAGGACACCCACCTGTTCACAGGAACGGTCATGGAGAATATCCGCTACGGAAGACCCGATGCTACCGACGATGAGGTCATTGAAGCGGCAAAGACCGCCAGCGCCCATTCGTTTATCCTGCGGTTGGCCAATGGATATGATACGATGTTAGAGGGGGACGGATCCAATCTGTCCCAGGGACAGCGGCAGTTACTCAACATCGCCCGTGCGGCACTCAGCCGTGCGCCCATTCTGGTGCTGGACGAGGCGACCTCCTCAGTGGACACCCGTACCGAGCGGCATATTGAGCACGGTATGGATCGCCTGATGAGCGACCGGACCACTTTTGTGATCGCCCACCGGCTGTCTACCGTGCGCAACGCGGATGCGATCATGGTGCTGGAGCACGGCGAGATCGTCGAGCGCGGCAACCACGACCGGCTGTTGGAACAGAAGGGACGATATTACGAGTTGTATACCGGCCTAAAGGAACTGGATTAAAAGAAACAGCGACCGCCAACGCGGTCGCTGTTCTGCCACAGGCAGTACACTCACCCAAAGGATCGTGTAAATTGATTTCAACAAAGTCATGCGGTCAAGGCGGCTTTGCTCAAAGCCCCAAAACGCGCACGACCGTTTCGGAGAACCTAAGACTTTCAGTCTAACTTGAAAGACTCACAGTCTGTGCACTTGACCTCGGTAGGATTGGCTTCGTGCGTACCAACCTTAATGCGGTCAAGCGAGCAGTAGTTCTCGGTCTTAGCGTGGTTTGCACACTGTGTTACCTCGCATTCAATGCACTTGTTTGCGCGGCAGTTTCCATTTTCACAACTCATCTTCTTCACCTCCGTGTCGGTATGTTTAGTATGGCTGAAGTATCATACGATTATACGCCTGAAGGAAGAACGCCAAAAAAGAGTATGGATCATGGCGCTATGAAAAATACCGCTCTATGTGGCGGTATCTTTATTGCAGAAAATCCAACAATTTTTTGCGCAGACTGCGCAGCGCGGCGCCGATCGCACTGCTGTCCTGTTCTTTGGAGGATTTTGCCTTTTCGGCAGGCTCTTTTTCCGCGCTCTCCGTTTCCGTTTGCTTTACCGGAGCAGGCTCGGCGCTCGCTTTGGGTGCCGGCGTGTCGCAGGCGAGTGCGCTGAGCCGCTCGTCCAAGCGATCGAGTTCTCCTTTGAGTTCGGTCAGCGCTTGTATGCTTTGTGAGAGTTGCTCTGTGAGCGAGTCGATCTGATTTTTCTGTGCGACGATTTTTTTGTCGCTCTCGGCGATCAGGGCAGTCATGCGTGCGTTTTCCGCACGCAGTTGGTCCGCTTGCTCGGTTCGCTCCTGTAATTTTGCGCGAAAATCCTCCTCCGCCTGATGAGCGGCGGCGGCGCGCTGTTCAATATAGCGATTGACGTCTTGCTTGCGGTAGCCAAAGAACTGTCTTCCGAAAGTGACCATGGATTTTTTGTCTGCCATTATACTTCTTCCTGCCTGAGCAATGCCTCGACCTGTGCAAGATTTTCCGCCGTGTTGACGCCCAGTAATTCCCGCTTGTCGGGGGTGATGTATGCATCTATTTTTTTGTCCTCCGCAATCAGCAGTTTGGGCACGTCGGTCAGATAATATTCGCCCTTTTTGTTATCATTGGTGATTTTTTTGATGGTGCTGCACAGGCTCTTGCAGTCAAAAAGACACAGACCGGAATTTTTTTCGGTAATCTTCTTTTGTTCGGGCGTGCAATCCGCCGCTTCTACGATGCCGCAAACTTTTCCGTTTTCCCGAACAATCCGACCCAGCGAGTCGTCCTCTTCGCTGACACAGGAGAGAATGGTGCAAGCGTTGCCCTGCGTTTTATGGAATTCTTCCAATTTCCGCACGGTTTGCGCCGAGATCAGCGGAGTGTCCCCGCACAGCACCAGCACATCGCCGTCGTAGTGCTCGAGGTCAGATGCCTCAATGGCGCACATGACTGCATGCCCTGTGCCGAGTTGTTGCTCCTGTACGGCATATCGGTAGCCGGGGAAACGTTTGATCACTTGCTCCCGCATATATCCGACGATAATTGTAACGTCGCTTTTGTCCACCATGCTGATGGTATTCAGAACATATTCTAACAGCGGCTTTCCGTTTGCCTCCCGTAATACCTTCGGGATCGGATGGGTCGGATCGGAGATCCGCGTACCCTTTCCACCCGCCATAACGATTGCTTTCATGATTTTCTCCACGTTGGTTATTTGCGGGCTGAACCCGCTTTTCATATGTGATATGTCGATATTATACCATATGTTTTACGAAAAGTAAATATTTTGTTTTTTCTTTGGAAATATAAGGGGAATTATGGTTGACTTTTCTTGCTCGGAATGATATAATACAACGAATCATCAGAACGTGAAAGGAGTGGATACCGTGAGAGAAATTGACAGGATCTCGCCGGAAGTGCTCTGTGCCTTTGAACAAAAAGGATTTTCGGTGCAGGATAGTATTGCCTATGCCCTCAGCGACGTGGACGCACAGGGGGTACGCACCGACTGCTCGCTTTTGCTGACTGCGGACGGTATTGCCGTCATGAGCGGAACGACGACCCTGCGTGCGGCCGGAAAGACGATCACCGGCAAGGGCGAACGTGCATACCGCGAGATCGCATATGCGTTTTATCCTTTGGATGAGATCGAAAACTTGCGTGTGGAAGAGCAGGTGTCCACCCTGAGGCTGGTTGCAAAAAAGGGCGATCAGTACACGCTTTTGTGCGGCGGAAGTTTTACGGTCAAGGATTCGCTTGTCACCCTGTGCCGTCTTTTTGACGCGCTCAAAGGGGGACGTCCGCTGCCGGAGGAAAACCAAGCGGACAGCAAATATTGCCCCCGCTGCGGCAGGCGCTACGCCGACGTGGATCGCAAGATCTGTCCGCATTGTATGGATAAAGCGGCACTGATCAAAAAGATGTGGTTTTTCTTGTCACGGTATAAGTTCAGCGTGGCCGCCATCCTGCTGACCCTTACCCTGTCCAGTGCGCTCAGCATTCTTGCGCCCTATCTTTCTTCCGGCTTTTACTTTGATCAGGTGCTCAGCGAGGACGGCGCGTTTTACGGACAGTTGCTATTGGTCATCGGCCTGATTGTCGTCACCCGCCTGCTCAATACCTTTGTCAGCATCGGAAACGGCATTGTGACTGCCCGCGTGTCCAACAATCTGGTCTGCGACCTGCGCAAGGTGATCTTTTCTTCCATCGAGCGACTGTCGGTCAGTTTCTTTTCCGGCAGGCAGACCGGAGGCCTGATGAGCCAGGTGGATAATGACTCCGAGGCGATTTATTGGCTGTTCTGCGACGGACTTCCTTATTACATCATCAATATCGTTCAGATTGTCGCCGTGCTGGTTCTGATGACCGTAATCAATCCTGTTCTTACTCTGCTGTCGGTCATCACCATACCGCCTGCGCTGTTTGTGTATGTCCGGCTGTTTCACCATTCCCGCAAACTGCATGCCAAGCGCTGGACCAAGCGTAGGATCATGACCGGCGTACTTGCCGACTCGCTGTCGGGCGTGCGTGTGGTCAAGGCATTTGCAAAGGAAAAGCAGGAGGTGGACCGTTTCAGCCGCGTCAATCGGGAGAGAATGCTTGCGGATCGCGAGGCGTCCATCTACAATGCCACTGCCTTTCCGCTTGCCAGCTTGCTCATGCGCATGAGTCTGTTTTTGGCATGGGGCTTCGGCGGATGGTTTGTGGCTCACGGCATGATGGGCTTAAGTTACGGAATTCTGCTCACCTTTATCGCGTATATCGGTATTATGACCTCGCCGCTGTTCACCTTAGCGGATATGACCTTTCAGTTTTCCAACTGCCTGAACTCGATCCAGCGCATGGCCGAGATCATGGACGCAATTCCGGACGTGCCAGAGCCGGTGGATCCGGTTCCGCTATCCGAGTGCAAGGGCAGCGTTCGCTTTGACGACGTCAGTTTTTCCTATGTCAAAAACCGCACGGTCATCGATCATATGTCCTTTGAAGTGCCCGCCGGCGGCAAGATCGGTATTGTCGGTCATACGGGCGCCGGCAAGAGTACCATCGCCAATCTGATCCTGCGTTTGTACGATGCAGAAGAGGGAAGCGTCAGCATTGACGGAATCAACGTCCGCCGTCTGCCATTTGCCGACCTGCGCAAAAACATTGCCATCGTTTCTCAGGAAACCTATCTCTTTTACGGATCGATTTTTGAGAATATCCGCTATGCCCGTCCCGACGCCACCTACGAGGAGGTGATCGCGGCGGCCAAGACTGCGGGCGCACATGATTTTATCGTCAAATTGGATAACGGGTACGACACCATGATCGGCTTCGGCTACCGCGATCTGTCGGGCGGCGAGCGACAGCGGGTATCCATTGCACGTGCCCTGTTGCACGACCCGAAGATTCTGATCTTAGACGAGGCGACCTCGGCCATGGACACTGAAACCGAGATGAAGATACAGAAAGCCTTGGACAAACTGTCCAAAGGCAGGACTACCATCACCATCGCGCACCGCCTGTCCACTCTGCGTGGCTCGGACGAACTTTACGTGATCGAGGACGGCAAAATCTGCGAGCGCGGTACGCACGAGCAGTTGCTGGCCAAAGAGGGGGTCTACCACAGGCTCTACACTCTGCAGGCGGAAGCCCTCAAAAACATTGTACTGGAGGATTAACATGAGTAAGATCAATCTATCCGACGTCATTGAAATTACATATTTAAGCCGTGAAAACGCTCGTTTTTCCTCTGTGGACGGCTTTCTTACACTGGACGTGGGGAAAACCCATTACCCGCGGGTCTATCTTCATCGGGATTTTCCATTTGAGATGGAGCGGGAATACATTTCGGTTCTGGACGAGGAAAAGAAGGAGATCGGTCTGATCCGATCGCTGGACGAGGATTTTGACGGCGAGGCGATTGCCCTTTTTTAAGACGAACTTTCCAAAAAGTATTTCACGCCGAAAATTCTGCGGATTACGGGCATGAAAGACAATTACGGATTTATGCAGGTGAACGTAGAAACCGATCAGGGACCGCTTTCTTTCGGAATGCGGGACATCTACCGCAACATTCTCAAATGCGGAGGCGGACGACTGTTTTTGATCGACGTGGACGGCAACCGCTATGAGATCCCGTCTGTGGACGCCCTTGACCGCGCCAGTTACAAGAGGTTGGAACTCTACCTCTGAAGGTGAAATCATGACCAAAAGTGAAAGTTTGATTGCCGCGCTCAAAAATCGCGGGAAGACCCCGCCCGAAGACCTTTTGATCGCCTTTTCGTACAATCTCCGTGATGGGAAACGATTTTCCCGCACCCGGGGCATAGGGTGCGCCACCCACCAGCGCCTCTATCTTTACGATGAGGATGGAAGCGAACGACAGATCGACCTTACGCAGGCAAATGAACTGCGTATGGAGAATCTGGTCGGCTCGTACAGCGTGGTATGTGAGAACAAGGACGGTACGGTCGACTTGCTCTTTTCGGGTGATATGCGCACTCACAGAGAGGCGGCCGCCGCCGTCGGATATATCAACAGTATGCTGCGGGCGCCCGACCTTGCCGTCCGCCGCGAATTGGTGGCGGTCTGTCCCAAGTGCGGCCGTACTTTGCGCCGGGAGGGCGACGTATGCCTGCGCTGTGCCAATCGCGTGAAGAGTTTGCGCCGTCTTTGGGGCTTCACCCGCGGCGTGCGCGGGTATTTGGCGATCGGCGTGCTGCTCTTTTTCGTGACCAGCCTGATCGAGTTGCTCGCCCCGTACGTGCAACGCGTGTTCGTGGACGATTACGTTCGCGCCGCGACCCCGCCTGCGCTACGACCCTTTGTGCTGATCGTGCTTACCATGGCGGGCATCACAGTACTGTCGGTCATCGTTTCGGTATTACGCAGTGTGTTTATCACAATCGCGGGCACGACGGTCGTTGTCAACCTGCGGCAACTCGTGTTTGAGAAGATTCACGCGCTTTCTCTGTCCGGGGTGACCAAGCGCCCGACCGGTGAGCTGATCGGCCGCGTGACACAAGATACCAACGTCTTGCAACAGTTTTTGGTCAGTGACCTGACCAACCTTGCCCAACAGCTTATTCTGCTGTTCGGCGTGGGAACGATCGTAGTTTTCTACGACTGGAAACTTGCGTTGCTGGTAATCGTTCCCGTTCCTTTTGTGGTGCTCTTTCACCGTCTGTTCTGGAACACCATGCGCCGTCTGTGGAACAAGCAGTGGACCTTCGAGCGCAAATCCTCGACCATACTCTACGATACCTATCAGGGCGTGCGTGTGGTCAAGAGTTTCGGCATGGAGCACCGCGAGATCGAGCGCTACAACAAAGCTGTGGACGACCAGCGGGACATTTCCATGAAAAACGAGCAGATCTGGGCTGTGATCAATCCGCTGATTTCGCTGTTCGCAGGTCTTGGCGAGTTCTTCTTGCTCTATTACGTAGGCCAAAAGATTCTGGACGGCGGCATGACCCTCGGAGAGATGACCCAGTTTTCCTCGTATGTGGGGCTGTTGTACGGCCCGCTGCGCTGGATGGCCATGATCCCGCGCCGACTGGTAAACGCTCTGACCAGCGTGGTCAAAATCTTTGAGATTGTGGACGAAAAGTCTGACGTTCCGGCAAGCGAACATCCGGTTGATCTTCCGATTGAAGGTAAGATCGAGTTTGACGACGTTTCTTTTGGCTACAACGACGGGCAGACCGTGCTGCGCCACGTGAGTTTTTCGGTGCAGCCCGGTGAGATGATCGGGATCGTCGGCAAGTCGGGTGCGGGCAAAAGTACGCTGATCAATCTGGTCATGCGTCTGTACGACGCAGAAAACGGCACCATCCGCGTGGACGGCGTGAACATCAAGGATATATCGGAAGAGCATCTGCGCTCGCAGATCGGCGTGGTGCTCCAGGAAACGTTTTTGTTCTCGGGTACCATCTACGATAATATCGCATATGCAAAGCCGACCGCTACCCGCGACGAGGTCATCCGCGCCGCCAAGGCGGCGGGCGCACATCCGTTTATTCTCAAACTGACCGACGGATACAACACCAAGGTCGGAGAGCGCGGGCACACCCTTTCGGGCGGTGAACGGCAGAGGATCGCCATCGCGCGGGCACTGCTGCACGACCCAAAGATCCTGATCCTTGACGAGGCGACCGCCTCCCTCGACACCGAGACCGAAAAGCAGCTGCAGGACGCACTGCTTCGCCTGATGGAGGGGCGTACGACCATCGCCATTGCCCACCGCCTGTCCACCCTGCGCAATGCAAACCGTCTGATCGTCATCGACAACGGCACCATCGCCGAGCAAGGCTCCCACGACCAGTTGATGGAAGCCGGGGGGATTTACCACGGTCTGGTGGAAGCCCAGCGCTCGATGAATCAATTGTCATAAGGGGAATTGAGCCGCCGGACGGGAGATATGAAAAAAGCCGCCAAAGGCAGCTTTTTTCTTTCAGTAAAAAATGTGATATACCCGCGTGCGTTTGCGGTAAAAGGCCGGCATTCGCCCCTTGGATACGATGCCGGAAAACCAGCGGATGTCGCTGTGGGTAAGCGCAAACGTGCACAAAAGAAAGATCACATACACCACAAGACAGAGGGACATTTGCAGCCAGATGTTGATGGGAAAGATACTGCCGAGAATATGGCAGACGGTAGTCGCACCGATAATCGCTAAGATCGGTTTGACCACGCGGGCGACCAGACGAAGATCGATCTGCAGATGGACGAGCAGTTTGACGATGCTGAGGGAATAGTTGAGAATTTCCGCAACGAAGATCGTAATGATATAGCCGTATACGCCCATGCGCGGGACCAGCACAAGCACCATGACAAGCGACAGCAGTGCGTCAATGATGTTGACCACCATTGAGTAGAACTGGTACCCCATACCCTTGAGCATTCCGTCCACCACGCCGTCAAGGTACATGATTGGAACCAGAGCGCCCAGCAGACGGATATAAAAACCAGCCTCCGTGCTCTTGTAGATCGCCATGCCGAGTCCGTCGGCATAGCCCATCATAATGCCCGCGATCCCGATCGAAAAAAGCAGGGTAGCGCCGATCGCCTTGGTGGCGATGTGTTCAGTGCGGCGGCGTCTGCCAGCGGCGATCTCCTGCGCGAACTCGGGCACCAGCAGAGAGGAAAAGGCGTTCAGAAAGGCGGACGGATAGAGCACGACCGGCAGTACCATTCCTTGAATGACGCCGTAGGTGGCAAGCGCCGCGTCGGGCGAAGAGCCGAACTGCCGTAAGCCCCACGGGATCGCCATGTGCTCGGCGGTGACCAAACCCGAGCGGAAATAGGCGCTGACCGCCACCGGCAGCGCAATCCGGCAGAGAGCACCTGTCAGATGCACACCGGGTGCGCCGTCCTTGCGATTGTGCTTGTGAAGATCGTGCAGATAGAGGATAAATGCAAGCAAAAAGGACGCACACTCGCCGAACATGGACGCTCCCACCAGCGCGATACAGCCGTATTCCAGTCCTCGGGGCAGGAAAAGGGCAAAGCCGAGCACGGTCAGTGCGATCTTGCAGATCTGTTCAAAGAATTGACAGGCCGCGTTTTTGATCACCCGCCGGACGGCGGTAAAGTATCCGTTCAGCGCTGCGGAAACCGAAAGAAAGGGAAGCCCGAACGAGAGCAGGCGCAGAGAGGGCACAGTCCGTGCATCTCCCATGAGCACTCCGCCGAAGAAATCCGCGCCCAGCCAAAGCCCGACGCCGCCGACCGTGCCGAAAAAAAGACTGTACACGATACACCGGCGCATTGCCTGCCGGATCTCGATCTGACTGTTTCGCCCCATGGCCTCTGCGGTCATGCGGGTGGCGGCGAGGTTGATGCCGCTGGTGGCGAAGGTCACGGCAAAACTGTATACGCTCATGACCAGCGCAAACAAGCCCATGCCGCTTTCGCCCATCTTGTCCGAAATATAGGCGTTGAATATCACGCCGACCGTGCGCATGATCAGCGCGGTCGCCGTGAGCAGCAGTCCATCCCAGAAAAATTTTCTTGATCGTTCCATGCTACATGGATATGAAACCCCCTGCGTCAATATGACGCAGGGGGCGTTTCTCTATTCTCTTATCAGAGGCTCATTGCCACGGGTTAATCTTTTTCTTTATAATACAGCATACAGTGGCAGTATCCCTCGAAATTCGGGTCGTCGATCTGATCGCGGAATTCCTTGCACATACATTTGGTTTCCGGCGTTTTTTCGAGCCGGCAGGGGCAGTAGCCGCCCTTGCGCCGCAGACCCTCTTTGATTGCGGCGACGATCTCTTGATCCGGATTGAGTCTGACCATCAGTCTGCTCCTTTTTTGCCTGCCGTGCGCAGCAGTTCCTGCTTGATGTCCCAAAGTTTCTTTGACAGGTCGACGTAATAGTTGTGCGGGTTTTCAAAGCGCTTGACCTCGTCCCACAGGGTGTCGATCTGCTCGGCGCAGTAGGTGCGGATCTGCTCGGTGGTGGGCAGGTCATAGACCAACTGTCCGTTTTTGAAAACGGTCTTTTGCAGCGGCACCGCGCGATAGTTCTCGTAGGTCTTTTCTTTCCATGTGTAGTCGGGGTCAAAGATGGTCAACGGTTTGCTCTCGTCGATGACCTCGTCGTGCACGCAAATCAGGTCGGCGCTTGCCTTTCCCGTTTGCTTGTCGTAAATGCGGTAGAGTTTCTTGAAATGCGGATTTGTGATCTTGGCCGCATTTTCGGAGATCTTGATCTTTGGGATAATCTCACCGTTTTCTTCGATGGCCGCCAGTTTGTAGACCCCGCCAAAGACCGGTTCGCTCTTGGAGGTGATCAGGCGCTCGCCTACGCCGAACGAGTCGATCTGTGCGCCCTGCATCAGCAGATCGCGGATAATGTATTCGTCGAGCGAATTGGATATGACGATCTTGCAGTCGGTTAGCCCCTCCTCGTCCAAGCGTTTTCGCACCTGCTTGGTAAGATACGTAATGTCCCCCGAGTCAATGCGCACGCCGCATTTGGTGATGCCCTGCGGCAGCAGCACGTTTTTGAATGCTTTGATGGCGTTGGGCAGACCGCTTTTGAGCACGTTGTATGTGTCGATCAGCAGGGTTGCGTTGTTCGGGTAGAGTTTGCAGTAGGTTTCAAACGCCCTGTATTCGCTCGGGAACATCTGCACCCACGAATGCGCCATGGTACCGCCCGCCGGAACGCCGTAGCGCAGCTCGGAAATGGTGCATGCAGTGCCGGTGCACCCGCCGATGTATGCGGCTCTGGCGCCCAGTACCGCGCCTTCCACCCCCTGCGCGCGCCGGGAGCCGAACTCCGAGATCGGCCGACCCTGCGCCGCACGGACAATGCGGTTTGCCTTGGTGGCGATCAGCGACTGGTGGTTGAGGGTAAGCAGAATGAACGTTTCGATAAATTGCGCCTGCATGGCGGGAGCGCGCACTGTGAGGATAGGCTCACCCGGGAAGATGGGCGTTCCCTCGGGCACGGAGTAAATGTCCCCGGTAAAATGGAAGCCGCGCAGATAGTCAAGAAAATCTTCCCCGAATACCCCCTTACTGCGCAGAAAGTCGGTATCATCAACCGTAAAATGAAGATCTTTTATATATTCCACCACCTGCTCAAGCCCGCAGAAGATGGAAAACCCGCCCGCGTCCGGCACCGAGCGGTAGAAGACGTCGAAATAGGTAATCTTATCCCGCAGATCGGTCTGAAAATAACCGTTTGCCATGGTCAGCTCGTAAAAATCGCAGAGCAGGGTGTAATTTTCTTTTACAAAGTTCTTGTTTGCCATTGGTTTCTCCGCTGTAATATGTTGGAATTCAATGATATCATATACTAAAACCGCGAAAAAGTAAAGACCAAATCGCAAATTTTCTTTTGTCTTTTTTGTGTACAAAGCACTCTCTTTTCATATTTTTTCCCTTCTTTTACGTAAGATGGACGGGAGGGATCAGAATGGGAAAATTTGCCGGATGGCTTGTGAAAATAAACGGTGCGGCAGGGGAGTTTCTCTGGGGACGGATCGGACTTGCGGCACTGCTCTTGTGCGGGGGAATATTGACTTTGCTCACCCGCGGTTTTCAAATTCGGTATTTTGGGCATTGTGTGCGGCAAACGATCGGACGCGCCTTTCGTGAGCGCTCGGCAGAGCAGGGGGCAATTTCGCCGTTTCAGGCCATGTGTACCGCCCTTGCCGCCTGCGTCGGAGTGGGCAATATCGCGGGCGTGGCTACAGCCATTGCCGCAGGGGGTGCGGGCGCGGTCTTCTGGATGTGGATCGCGGCGGTGTTCGGCATGATGACCGCATACGCGGAAAACCTGCTGGGCGGTTGCTACCGCCGTAGAATGCCGGACGGCGAATGGACGGGCGGCCCGATGTATTATCTGCGGGACGGGCTGGGCGGAATGCGCGGATGTAAGACCCTCGGCCGCGTACTTGCGGCAGTCTTTGCTTTTTCCTGTATTCTGGCATCCTTCGGGATCGGCAACATGACGCAGGTAGGTACCATTGCGGAAAATCTGCCTGCGGCATTTCCGCTTCCGCTTTCAGATATCAAACTGGGCGCGTCAGATCTTTACTGTATTTTGATCGGTATCGTTCTGATGATCGCAGAGGGAATCCTTATCCTGGGCGGCGTGCGCAGGATCGCCGCCATGACCGCAAAGATCGTGCCGGTAATGGTACTTCTTTATTTTGCCGGATCGCTGTGTGTGATCTTCAGCCACACCCATCTGATTATACCGGCTTTGGGCGCGATTTTCCGGGGTGCGTTCGGTTTGCGCCCGGCGGCGGGAGGCGCGATTGGCTATACGGTAAAAACCGCTATGGAGTGGGGCGTTAAGCGGGGAATTTTCTCAAACGAAGCCGGTCTTGGTTCGGCGGTCATGGTCAACTCCGCCTCGGACGAAAAGGAGCCGGTGCGGCAGGGCCTGTGGGCGATCTTCGAGGTGTTTATGGATACCATCGTTATGTGCACGGTAACCGCTCTTTTGTTGCTTTGCTCGGGTCTTTATGATCTTTCAAACGGCTGTTTTCTTACCGACGCACGCACGACCACCTTGGTCGCACAGGCGTTTTCCGGCGTGTTCAGCGGAGCGGGAAGCGCGTTTGTAGCCCTCTGTATTTTGCTCTTTGCTTTTTCCACTGTATTGGGATGGTCCTGCTATGGCATGAAGGCCTGTGAATATCTGTTCGGCCGAAAGGGCTGTGCAGTCTATCAGATCTTTTACATCAGCGCGGTGTTTTTGGGCGCCGTCACGACACCCCGTTTGATCTGGCAGGTATCCGATATTTTCAACGCCTTGATGATGTTGCCCAACCTGATCGGTGTGCTCGCCCTTTCCGGCAAGGTCAGGACACTTACAAACGAATATGTCGTCCAGTGTGAGAAAAAGAAACAAAAAAATATAAAAAAGGTTGAAAAAATTCGTCGTGTATGTTAAAATAACACTATAAAAAGCAAGAACAGGAGAATTTTATTCATGAAGAAACTTACTGCAGTGCTTCTTTGCATGATGATGCTGTTCGGGACTACGTCTTTCTGCGCCGTTGGAGCAGACGACTGGGTGGACTCGGGCATCAACTATGGAGAATCTCTGGAAACATTCAACACCAATCCGGCACGCGGCTGGGCGCCGTACCGCTGGTACACTTTGCGCAAGAACGGAAATTCCGAACGGATGACCGACTACGGCGAGTACGGTATGTATTGTCCGAAATTTGACCTGGGTGATTTTTCTGCGGGTACAGACCGTATACAGGACGGTTATCCGGAGGATCATTCCAGCCAGGTGGGCGGAGAGGATCTGCCGCTGACCGACGAAGCGCTTCAAGCCATCAGAGACACCTTTGAGGCGGCACGCGAGCAGGGCGTCTATCTTATCCCGAGTTTTGGCTACACCAGTGAAAGTTTCTGCGGGGTCGAGCCGTCTGATTTCAATATGCTCTTACACCATATGGAGCAGTTTATCCCGATCATCAACGAATACAAGGACGTCGTGATCTCGGTCGAATGCGGTATGGTCGGTCCCTGGGGCGAGATGCACTCCTCCGACTATCAGGGCAAGGAATACATCGATCAGATCTTAGACATGTATCTTGACAATCTGGACGAGAGCATTACCCTTCAGGTGCGTCATATGGGTTTTGTGATCCAGTATGCCAAAACCATCGACATCGGCCTGCTCAAGATGCTTCCCTTTGATAAAGACAGCAAACTCTATCGGCTGGGTATGTATAATCACGGATATCTCGGCACCTCCGGCGACTACGGCACATGGAGCGCCAATTCGACTTCCCGCAGCAACGGAGTACAGATTTTGCAGTGGCAGCTGCACGTTCCCTACGGCGGCGAACTTGCGTACACGACGGCAGAGTATATGAAGGCCAACGGCTCTCCCGTCTATGAGGACTGGCTGGTCGAAGAACTCTATGAGACTCACTTGAATTATCTTTATAACATTGTCAATGGGCCGGATCCCTGTGAAGAACTTGAGAAGATCCCGCTGGGTCACAACCACGATTTTGCCGGTATGCCGGACGTGTCGGCCTACTACGGACAGTCTTTACAGAAATTTATGTATGACCATATGGGTTATCGCTTTGTCATTCGCGCCGCACAGACCACAGGGTCGGTCAGCAAGGGAGGAACGGTCAAGCTGAAAGGTACCGTCGAGAATACGGGCTTCGGCAATCTTCTTCCCAAGATGACGACAGAGTTGATCGTGGTCGACGCGGACGGAGAGGAGACTGTCATTCCCTCCCAGATCGATGCGCGTAATTGGACCTCGGGCTTAAAGAGTTACTATATCGCCGAGTTGACTGTACCGCGCGACGCCAGAGCCGGCGAATACAAGGTATATCTTCGTATGGGCACGCTCGGTTATGCCGAGTCCGGTGCAAGTTCCAACAAACGTACCGTGCATTTTGCAAATGACGGTATCTGGAATTCCACCTATGCCGCCAACTATATCGGATCGTTTACGGTCAAGGATCAGGTGAGCGGTTCTGCCACGGCTTTTGCGCAGGTCGCTGCCTGCAAGGACGGACATACCTTCGGCGCGTGGAAAACCGTCGTCGAGCCGAACTGCAACGTCGGTATTGAGCAGCGTGTCTGCGAGGTGTGCGGTTTTTGTCAACTGAATCATCTGCCTGCGCATGATTACGACACCAAGTGGACCATTGACAGGGCCGCAACAGACAAGATTCCGGGCAGTAAGTCCCATCATTGCAAGCGCTGCGGAGAACAGACGGACAATACTCTCATGCCCAAACTGGTCAATGTGGGCGATACTTTCCCGGACGTTCAGACCGACAAGTGGTACTACGAGGCAGTAGACTATGCGGTCAACCACGAGTTGTTCAACGGTACCTCGGATACTACCTTTGCGCCCAACAACGTCATGAACCGCGGTATGCTGGTCAGCGTGCTCTACCGTATGGAGGGCAGCCCGGAAGTGAATGCGCAGGACAACGTCTTTACGGACGTTGCCGCCGGCAAGTATTATACCGATGCAGTCATCTGGGCTTCCTCCAACGAGATTGTCAACGGTACCGGCGAGGGCGTGTTCTCTCCCACCAACAACATCACCCGTGAGCAGATGGCGGCCATTCTCTACCGCTATACGCAGTATAAGGGCTTTGATACCAGTAAGAGCGCCAATCTGAATTCCTTCCCGGACGGCGGCAAGACTTCCAACTACGCCAAGGAGGCGCTTGCATGGGCCAATGCGGAAGAGCTGATCTCCGGCACCACCTCCGGCAGTGAGGTCATTCTGAATCCCAAGGGATCGGCCACCCGCGCACAGGTTGCAACCATTCTCATGCGTTACGAAAAATCGTATCTGTATAATTGAACAAACAAGAAAAGCCGCTGTGCAAGGCGGCTTTTCTTAGATATAAATTATAAATATGGAAATCAGAATCATCGACGACGCCTCGCGAGAGAACGTCCGACTCCCAAATGAGCCTTTTGCTTTATATGGGCGCATGATTCCGACCTTTGACGGAGAAAAGTGGGATCATACGATTTGGCTGTGCCCGGAAGAGCAAATTTCCGAAATGTGCTTTCCCGATGAAAATTATGATTATGAGGCAATGAAAGCAAACACGGTCTTTCTCGGCGCATACGAGAAAAAAACCTGCATCGGGCTTGCCCTGCTGCAGGATCCCTTTTTCAAATATCTTTACTTGTATGACTTGAAAGTGCGCGGCCAATACCGCCGTCACGGTGTGGGCACGGCACTCATCGAACGGGCGGGGAAGATCGCCCTTGCAAAAGGCTGCAGAGGTATTTATACGGTTGCCCAGGACAACAATCTGTCCGCCTGCAAGTTTTACTTGAAAAACGGCTTTCAGATCGGCGGCTTTGACAATCGGGTTTATACGGGGACAAGCCAGGAGGGGAAAGCAGACATTGTCTTTTATTTAGACTGCATATAAAAAGCGGATGGAAATCAATCCGCTTTTCTTTTCGCCCGGTTCTCTTTGGCCGGGTGTTGTCGGGTCATAGCAGACTTTTTTGGTTTTTGTTTGTGTTGTAACTTCAATGACACCATATGCCGCGTCAATCCGTTATACCCATAATTGCTCCTGTATTTTATTCGTCCAAAAAATCCTTGCGGTAGTTGACGCCGAAAAATTCTGCCAGTTCCCGCAGCTGCGGATCGGTGATGGTATTGACGCGCGGCAGATGGGCGGTCAGCATATAGATCTGCGCCGCTTTTTCCACCGTTTCGATCAGACCAAAGGTTTCGTCCATGGTTTTGCCTGCGCCGTAAATGCCGTGCATACCCCAAACGACCAGACGGTAGTCCGCCATCTTCTTTGCGGTCGCCTCGCCGATCTCGTTGGTACCGCATAGCATCCATGGCAGTACCCCGACTCCGTCCGGAAAGACCACGATGCACTCTGTGCACATCTTCCAAAGGGTGTGGGTGAACGCCTTGTCTTCTAACGGATGCACATAGTTCATCGCAAGAGTATGCGTCGGATGGCAGTGCATGATCACGCGATTGCCCGCATCGACCGCCAGTCTTGCCCGATGGCTCATGAAATGTGCCGGCAGTTCGGAGGTAAATCGTCCGCCGTCCCGGTAGCCCCATAACAGTTCCGCATCCCGCCCGTTGGGGGCGACGCGGATGACGCCCAGATTGGTTTCCGGGTCGTCTGCGACGTTTTTGAAATACTTTCCTGTCCCCGTGACCAAAAATATCTTTCCTGCAAGTTCGGGCGCATAAAAACCAAGGGGAATGGTGCGCAGGGATTGGTTCAGATCAAGATATTCCGCCGCTTGTTCCCGATCGATCAGCAGCGAGATGTTTCCGCCGTTGCGCTCGTCCCAGCCCAGCCGGTACATATTTGCCGCGCTCAAACGCATCTCGGTCAAAAAAGGCGCTTGTTCAATCGGTTTCATTTTCTGTTCACCATGACCTTTCTTTCGTATTCTTTGATGGGGGTAAGATAGTCGGCCTCAACCTTTTCCCTGCGTAAGAATTCCTCCCATACCGCGCCGAACGGAGCGGTCTTGAGATTTTCATTCAATACCATAAGATCGGTAAAGTTGCCGTAATCCTGCATGGTGCGCATCCGGTCGTGAGGCTCGAGCAGCGCGTACAGAAGAGCCTTTTGCAGACTGCGCACGCCGGTGACCCATGCGCTGATGCGGTTGATGGAGGCGTCAAAGTAATCGGTGGCCAGCAGTACCCGGTCGAGGGCGTGGGCACGTACGATTTCCTGTGCGATCTCGCGGGTGGTATCGTCAAAGAGCACCACGTGGTCGGAGTCCCAGCGCATGGGGCGGGTAACGTGCAGGGCGATCTTGTCGTGGAACAGAAGCAGCGAAGAGATCTTGTCCGCTACCGATTCGGTGGGATGATAGTGCCCGTTGTCCAGCAGCGGCGTGATGCCCGCGTAATCGGAATAGGAAAGACAGAACTCCGCGTTTCCAACCGTGTTTGCCTCAAGGCCGATGCCGAATACCTTGGACTCCAGCGTGACGTACACCTTGTTTTTATCGTAGGGAACGCTGAGGATCTGATCGAGCGAATCGCGGAAGCGCGCCCGCGGATGCAGGCGGTCGGCGGGATAATCCTTATATCCGTCCGGGATCCAGATGTTCATAAGGCAGGGCATACCTGTCTGTTTTGCAAAGTACTGCGAGATCTGAACACAGCATTTTCCGTGTTCGATCCAGTAGGAACGCACCGCGTCATCCGGAGAGGACAGGGTAAGATTGTCCTTGACCATCGGGTGGGAGAAAAAGGTGGGGTTGAAGTCGATGCCCAACTTGCGTTCCTTGGCAAAGTCCACCCAAGGCTCGAAATGCCGGGGTTCCAGTTTGCTTCGGTCGGGCGTTTCATCCTTCCCCCAAATGGCGTAACTTGCGTGCAGATTGATCTTTTTCTTACCGCCGATCAGAGAAAGGGCAAGATCCATATCCGCCATCAGTTCTTTCGGCGTGCGCGCTTTGCCCGGGTAGTTTCCGGTGGTCTGGATGCCGCCGGACAGCGCTCCGCCCGCGTCAAAGCCCAGTACGTCGTCGCCCTGCCAGCATTGCACGGATATGGTGACCGCGCGCAGCGCCTTGATGGCCGCGTCGGTATCTATGCCGAACTCAAGGTACTCCTGTCTTGCTTTTTCGTATTTTCTCATGGCTTGATCTCCTCGAAATCAAAAGAATTTTGAACGGTTTTCCGAAGTTGCCCCCAAGACAACTCCGGCTTTTCACATTTGATCTGCGAAAGCAGATTGCCGACGGCGGTGGCTTCTTTCAGTCCCGCGATCACGGTGCGGCCGCTGATTTGTGCACACAGACGGTTGAGATAGCGGTCGGCGCTTCCTCCGCCGAAGATGCGGATGGTGTGGATCTTGCGGCCGGTGATCTGTTCGATCTCGTCCGCGGTGTCCCGATAGCATTCGGCAAGTGAACGGTAGACGCAGGCAAGCAGGTCGGGCAGGGGAAGAGCATTCTCGCCAAGCATCGCTCTGATCGCGCCGATCATACTGTCCGGTCGGACAAAGGCGGGATGATTGACGTCCACTGTGCGTGTATAACCGCTGCTCTCTGCCATGCGCATCATTTCATCGTAGGAACAGCGCTTGCCGGTTTCTCCTCGGATGTTTTGCAAGAGCCACATACCCATAATGTTTTTCAGAAAACGGTATTTGCCGTCCGTGCCGCCCTCGTTTGTAAAATTTGCGTGAAGCGCCCGCTTATCTGTGATCGGAACGGGACTTTCAATTCCGGCCAAACTCCATGTCCCGGAGGAAAGATACATACATCCGTCCCCGTACGCTCCCGCTACTACCGCACAGGCGGTGTCGTGGGTCGGACAGAGCACCACCCGCGTGTCATAGCCGACCGCCGCTTTGGCCTGTTCAGTCAAGGAACCCAGCAGCACGGGCGGCTCACATGGATGCTCAAAGAGAGAGGCGGGGATATCAAAGGCCGACAGCAACACGCTGTCCCAATTCCGTTCCCGCGCGTTCAATAAGCCGGTGGTAGTGGCGTTGGTGTATTCGTTGCGCATTTTACCGCACAGGCGATAGGCGAAATACTCGGGCAGCATGAGCAGGCGCTTTGCCTCCGCAAGCCGTCCTTTGCGCCGATCGTCGTATAACTGATATATGGTATTGAAATTCTGCCTTTGAATGCCGGTGCGCTCATAGCATGCCGCGTGAGAAAAAATGCGTTCCGCCGCCTCTGCCGCCGCGTCAGTACGGCCGTCGCGATAGGCATAGACCGGCAGAACAGGCGCGCCGTCTCGGTCAAGCAGGACATAATCTACGCCCCAGGTGTCGATCGCCACCGACGTGGGAATGATCCCCTCGTCGGTACAGCGGCGCATACCGGCCGTGATCTCGGAAAACAGACGCTCGATGTCCCAGACGAGCGATCCGCTCCCGTCAGAGCACATTTGATTGTCAAAGCGGTAGATTTCCCGCAAGATCAATTTTCCGTTCTGCATCCGGCCGAGAATGTGCCGACCGCCCGAAGCGCCGATGTCAATGGCGAGATAATAAGACAAAACAAAAAGACCTCCGTGCCTTTTTTATTATTTTAGCATAAAAACAAAAGTTTCGATAGGTCTTTGTTTGCTTAAAAATGTGTCCTTATTTGCAGGATCTGTACCGGCGGGGAGAACAGCCGTACCTGGCCTCAAACAGGCGATAGAAATAACTGACGTTCTCGTATCCCACTGCGCGGGATATGTCCGCTATATTGATCTCGGTATTGGTGAGCAGATATGCCGCCTGTGAGAGCCGCTTGTCCTGTATGATCTCGGTGTAGTTCTTGCCGATCAGGCGTTTGATTTGTCTGGAAAGGTCTGCCGGATCGCGGTGCAGGTCCTTTGCCGCGAGGGCGAGAGAGCCGTCCCGATAGTGCTCTTCCGCATAGCGCAGAATGTGCATGACCAGTGTGTCCTCGTCTGCGCCCTCGGAAAGGTATTCGGTGCACTCGAGCAACTGCAAAAAGAGCAGTTCCATGGTCATGCGGTTGATCCTGCGGCGGTTGCGGCTTTTGCCCACCAGCGTCCAAAGCAGGTTTTCGATCAGGTTTTGTACCGGAAGCACGTCTGATACCTTAAAGTGCAGATATCCCGGGCCTCCCTCCGCGTTGCACAGACTATTTACGATAAAGTCCCGCAGGGGGGATTTCTCCCGCCCGAAAACGCTCAGGGTTTCGGTGAAAAAGGCAGGTAGAATAATAAAGTTGACCGCTACGTCGTCTTGCTCGGCCCGCAGGATTTCCTGTTTTGCGTGGCGGGAGAGAAAAAGCAGTTCGCCCGCCTCGAGGCGCACGGTTGTCCCGTTGACGATATGCGTTGTACTGCCCGAACACATATAGACAAGTTCAATATAGTCGTGGGTGTGCTCGGGAAAACGGACAAAGCGGGTGTGAGTGCGCACGGTGATCAATTTGCCCTGCGCAAGCAGTTTTTCCGCTTCCACCACGTCTTTTTTGCCGGACATATAGAGCGAGCGGTCGATGCCGCCGCCCCCCGAAAGAATCGCCCGTTCTTCTTCCGTGATCGCGCTTAAATGCTCCATAATTGCCGCATTGATCATCTTTATCACCTCTTTTTTTATTTTAATGTATTTTCCTTGTGCCGTCAAGTTGCAAACTGCCTGTATTTGTGATAAAATTAAGAAAAAAGCCCGGAGATACGGAATAAAGTGATTTGCGTGCGCGCGAATACCAAAGCGGGGAGGAAACGGCAATGCGGATTTTGCTTGCAGACGACGAACGGGAACTTTCCCGTGCGCTTGCGGCGATTTTGACCCATCATAATTATTCGGTAGATACGGTGGACAACGGCGAGGACGCGCTTGATTATCTGACCGACGGTCAGTATGACGGCGCGGTGTTAGACGTTATGATGCCGGAACGGGACGGGATCAGCGTGGTGCGTGCGCTGCGAGAGCGCGGCAATCTCACTCCGGTCTTGCTTTTGACCGCGCGATCGGAGATCGACGATCGGGTGGCCGGCCTTGATTCGGGCGCGGACGATTATCTGACCAAACCCTTTTCTTCGGCCGAACTGTTGGCGCGCATCCGCGCGATGACCCGCCGCAGAGAGGGGCAGGCCTCCAATCTTTTGCGTTTCGGAGACTTAACCTTAGATCGGGCCGGCTGCCGCTTGAGCGGCCCTGTCGACAGTTGCAGTCTGGCGGGCAAGGAATATCAAATGATGGAGTTGTTTTTGGAAAGCCCCAACTGTGTCATCTCCGCCGAGCGCATTTTTGAAAAGATCTGGGGCTACGATGCGGAGGCTGAGATCAATACCGTTTGGGTGTATCTTTCCAACCTGCGCAAAAAACTTGCTTCCACAGGCTCTCAGGTGTGCATACGTTCCCGCAGAAATCTCGGCTACGTTTTAGAGGAAAATCATGGTTAAAGGCTTGCGCAGGAAGTTGATGGTCAGCGCCATGAGCGCTGTTGCGCTGGTATTGATCGTCATTATCGGCGCGATCAACGCGATCAATTACTATAAGATCAATCAGAACGCAGACCGGCGTTTAGAGTTGCTCGCCCGCAATGACGGAGTATTTCCCGGCCTGCAGCAGCACGACGACCGACCGCCCATGCACGGCGAGGATTTTTCTCCCGAAGCGCCGTTTGAAACAAGATATTTTTCGGTTACGCTGAATCAAAAGGGCGGCGTGCTCTCCGTGGATACCGGACGGATTGCGGCTGTGGACACAGTCTCGGCAAAAGAGATGGCGGAGGAGTTGTTTGCCGCAGGCAAAACTTCCGGCTTTTACGGCGATTACAAATACTGCGCGCGCAGTGATGATGATAAGATCATGTACCTGTTCCTCGACTGTGCGCGGGATTTGGAAACCTTTCGGTCATTTTTACGGTCGAGTGTCTGGATCAGCCTTGCAGCCCTTGTGCTGGTATGCCTGTTGATCTTTCTCTTTTCGGGGGCGGTACTTGCGCCGGTGGTGCGCAGTTATGAAAAACAAAAGCGCTTTATCACAGACGCGAGCCACGAACTGAAAACCCCGCTGACCGTGATCGAGACCAACGCCGAGGTGATCGAAATGACCGCAGGGGAGAGCGAGTGGACAAAAAGTATCCGCGCACAGGTTTCCCGTTTGACTTCCCTTGTGGAAAAACTGGTCACCCTCTGCCGTATGGAGGAGGAAAACGGTATGCGGGAAAGCGAGTTTTCTCTGTCCGAGGCTGTGCGTGACGCGGCCGAGCCTTTTGGCGCGGTAGCCGAGGGCGCGGGCAAGCAACTCAAAACAAAGATCGAGGACGGCGTTCTCTTCCGGGGCGATCAGCAGGCTATTCGCCGTATGGTGGATCTTCTTCTCGATAACGCGGTCAAGTACGCATCCGACGCCGGAACCGTCACCCTTTCCTTAAAAAGCGCGGGCAAGCGGCGGATTCTGACGGTGTCCAACCCCGCCGAAGGCTTTGCTCCGGGTGAGCACAAGGAACTGTTTGAACGCTTTTGGCGGCCGGACGATTCCCGCAGTACCAAGACGGGCGGCTTTGGCATCGGACTTTCCACGGTACAGGCCATCGTGAACGCCCATCGCGGTAAGGTCACCGCCCGTGCCGATACGAACGGAATGATTTGTTTTACCGTTACCTTATAATGCAGAGTGTGCTCTCTTGTAAGGCGGGACGGGGCAGGGAATTGCCCTGAAATATCCCGGCATATGGCAGACCTTTCCGTCATTCACTTTTTATTATGCGATTTTTCAAAAAATTCCTGCACGTCGTGCGGGAATTTTTAATTTGGTTTAAGTTTGAGGCGATATACTGACCCTGCAAAGGGGGAAAACGCCATGAAAATACAAACGGTCTTTCGCCGTTATGAAATCAAATATCTGATCAAAAAGGAACAGCGAGAGCAAATCCTTTCGACCCTTTCCGGAAGATTGCGCGCGGATGAATTCGGCCACAGTACCGTCTGCAATCTGTATTACGATACGTCCGACTATCTGCTCGTCCGCCGTTCGCTGGAACAGCCGCAATATAAGGAGAAACTCCGCTTGCGCAGTTACGGCACGGCGAAAGCCGACGATAAGGTATATGCTGAGATCAAAAGGAAGTATGACGGCGTTGTCTATAAGCGCAGAATCGGCCTGCCGGCCTCGGAGTCCGGGCGGTTACGGGAACTGCCGAAAACAGCGGATACCCAGATCGCAAAAGAGATCGCATATTTCTTTTCTCGCTATCCGTCTCTCGCACCGCGGGTCTACCTGTCCTACGAGCGGGATGCCTTTTATGATGCGGAAGATCCGGCTTTGCGTATGACCTTTGACGAGAACATTCTCTTTCGGGATCACCACCTGTCCTTAAGCCGACCGCCGGACGGCATAGCCCTGCTTTCGTCCGACACGGTGCTTATGGAATTGAAATGCGGAGGCGCACTGCCTTTGTATATCGTCAAATTGCTTTCAGAGATGAAACTCTATAAAACTTCATTTTCAAAATACGGAACGGTCTACCGCGTCCTCTTCGGTGAGGGCAAAACGGCCGGGGAGGAAATACGACATGCTTGACGGATTGTTTCGCGGGATTTTTGACACAGAACTGCAACCTGTGATTTCGGTGACCGACTTTTTGTTGTGTATTATGGTCAGTCTGGCGCTGGGCGGGATCCTTGCGCTGGCTTTCCGGTACAAAACCACAGCTTCCAAGAGTTATTTGATGACGCTGGTGCTGCTGCCCGCAGCGGTCTGCGTGGTTATCATGATGGTGAACGGCAATATCGGCGCAAGCGTTGCCGTCGCGGGCGTATTCAGCCTGACCCGGTTCCGCAGCATTCCCGGTACTGCCAAGGAGATCGAAATGATCTTTCTTGCCATGGCGGCGGGATTGCTCTGCGGTATGGGCTATCTCGGATACGCGACCTTGTTTACGCTGGTGACCGGCGCCGTGGTGCTGATCTGCTACATAAGTCCTTTGGGTACACGGTGCGGCTCCCGTGTCAAGACCCTGCGTATCACGATTCCGGAGGACCTCGACTATCCCGGCCTGTTTGACGATCTCTTTGCGCGCTATACTTCATTTTATAAGCAAACTTCTGTGAAAACCGCCAATATGGGCAGTATGTTCCGCTTGAATTATGAGATCGTCTTAAAGGATCCCAAAACAGAAAAAGAATTGATCGACGCCCTGCGGGTGCGCAACGGAAACCTGGAGATCGGCATCTCCGACAAGGAGGAAAACCATGAACAAATGTAAGGTCATTTTCACGCTTGCGCTTGCGATGGCGGTATGCTGTACGGCCTGCTCGCGCAAACCGGCTTCCGGGCAAGAGGAGCGAACGGCGGAACGGTTCAGCGCGGAGGATACCGAGATCGGTTATGACGCTGATGCGGCGGTATGCATTTCGTTTGACGGCGATCGTGCAGATTGCAAAGATAGCGGTGTGCTGATATCCGGAAATACTGTGACCGTGGGCGCAGGCGGATTATATCTTCTGACCGGGAGCGGCTCAGGACAGGTGACCGTAGACGCTAAGGGCGAGACGGTGCGTTTGGTGTTAGACTCACTTTCTTTAGAGAGCGAGAACAGTGCGCCGCTTTATGTAAAGCAGGCGGAAAAGGTGATTGTGACCCTTGCAAGAGAAAGTCAAAATACTCTGCGGACCACGGGGGAATATATCGCCATCGACGATAACAATATCGACGCTGCGATCTTTGCAAAGGACGATCTGACTTTGAACGGAGAGGGATCGCTTACGGTCGGATCAGTGAGCGGACACGGTATCGTGTGCAAGGACACGCTCAAGATCGCAGGCGGCAATTATACGGTAGAGGCGGCCTCTCACGCCGTGGATGCCAACGATGCGATCGAAATCGCCGGGGGAGCGTTTACGCTTGGTGCGGGCAAGGACGGTTTGCATGTGGAAAATACCGATGATCCCACGCTGGGTTCCATGCAGTTGAACGGAGGAACATTTGTCCTTGACTGTGCGGACGATGCGCTGCATTCCGGTTCCGACCTTACGGTAAACGGCGGACAGTTCACCATCGCAACAGGCGATGACGGGATGCACGCGGACGGAGCTCTTGTGATCCATGGCGGCGAGATCACCATCACAGACAGTTATGAGGGCTTGGAAGGAGAGAGCGTCACAGTCACAGGCGGTGAAATTACGCTGCGGGCCGACGATGACGGCATCAACGCTGCGGGCGGCGCGGATGAGAGCGGATTTGGCGGCTTGGGCCGCGGCGGGGAACGGTTTGCCGCCGACGGCGATTGTTTTATCGAGATCTCAGGCGGTAGGATCACGGTCAACGCCGCAGGGGACGGAGTGGATTCCAACGGCTCGATTACGGTGAGCGGCGGGACCACGTTTATCTACGGGCCGACCGACAGCGGAAACGGTGCGCTGGATTATGCAGGAGCGTGCAAGATTACGGGAGGAGTGTTTGTGGCTTTGGGCAGTGCGGGGATGGCAATGAACTTCGGCGAGGATTCCACACAGGGCTCTATCTTGGTGAATTTCTCCGGAAGTGCGGGAGAGGAATTGACGATTTCCTCTCAGGACGGCAAGATAATCGCAAGTTGTGTTCCGGAAAAGCAGTATCAGAGCGTGCTGGTCAGTTGTCCGGAAATCACGGCGGACGGAAGTTATACCATCGCAACGCCAAGCGCGAATACCGACGTGACCATGTCGGGACTGATCTATTCCCAGGGCGGTACCGGCGGCATGGGCGGAGGCATGATGCCCGGCGATCGCGGCTTTGATCGAGGCCCCGGCGGAAGAGACAAAATGGATCAGTCGGGCAATGGGACGGGCGATACACCGCCCGACCCGCCCGACGGGCAGGGAGGCTTTCCCGGAGGCGGAAACTTTGATCCCGGCATAGGCGGAGATATGACCCCGCCCGGGGACGGCGCCACGCCTGAGACGCCAACCGGCTCTGCCATATAAAAAATTGAAAAAAGTGTTGACAGGGCATAGAAATTGTGGTAAAATCATAAAAACATAGCAAAACGCGATGAAGCGGATCAGTACGCAGTGGCTTTTACTTGCAGAGAGACGTCGGTTGGTGAAAGACGTCGGAAAGAATTGCGGAACTCACCGTGGAGCGGCTGTACGGAAATAAAACAGAGTAGGTGCAGACGGGCGCTCCCGTAACAGAGCAGGGTGTATGAGGCACCGAAGGCGCATTCTTTTGAAAGAATGAAAAAGAGTGGTACCGCGGAAGTAATGAACTGCAATGATACTTTCGTCTCTTTGATATCAAAGGGACGAAAGTTTTTTGCCGTCTGTAATTAGGTAGGAGATCGTATATGCAAAACGCACAAGGCGTGCCGATGACGGGTGCGCAAATCGTGGTTGAAACGCTGATCGAACAGGGGGTCACCGACGTGTTCGGCTATCCCGGCGGACAGGTGCTCAACCTTTATGATGAATTGTACAAGGCAAGCGACCGGATCAATCATGTGCTGACCGCACATGAGCAGGGGGCGGCGCACGCGGCGGACGGTTACTCGCGGGTGACCGGAAAGGTGGGCGTGGTCATCGCCACGTCCGGCCCGGGCGCGACCAATCTGGTGACCGGGATCGCCACCGCCATGCTGGATTCCATTCCCATGGTGGCCATTACCGGAAATGTGCCCACCACGCTGATCGGCCGGGACAGTTTCCAGGAGATTGACATCACCGGCATCACCCTGCCGATCACAAAGCACAATTTCTTTGTAAACGACGTAACCGAACTTGCCGATACCATCCGTGAGGCATTCCGGATCGCCAAATCCGGCAGACCCGGACCTGTGTTGATCGATATTCCAAAGGATATCCAGACCGCCGAGTGTGAGTTTGTGAAAGGGGAAGCGGTCGAGCCGTTCCCACAGGAAATTGCGGAGGATTCCGAGATCGACCGTGCAGTTGAACTGATCGGGCAGGCCGAGCGTCCGTATATCTACATCGGCGGCGGCGCCGCCGGACGCGGCATGACCAAATTGATTATGACCCTTGCCGAGAAGATCGACGCTTATATCGGCTGCACTTTCATGGGTCTGTCGGCTTTTCCGAATTCCTACGACCGTTTTCTCGGTATGCAGGGTATGCACGGGCAATACGCCTCTTCCATGGCCAATAAAGAGGCCGACCTGATCATCGGCATCGGCGTGCGATTCAGCGACCGGGCTACCGGAAACACCGCCAAATACGCAAAGCACGCCAAGATCATTCAACTGGATACCGACCTTTCGGAGATCGGAAAGAACGTCAAGGTAGATCTCGGTCTGATCGGCAGTATCGTTTCTTCCTGTGAGCGGATTTTGGAGCGCTGCGAGAAGCGCGAGCATCCCGAATGGAACGCGACGATCGCCGGCCTCAAGAAAGAAGCAAAGCGCATTCAGGACGCGGCCGAGCAAAAGGCCGGAGGGGCCATGACCCCCAAAAAGGTCTTTGATATCATCAATGAGATCAAGGACAAAAACACCGTGATCGCCACCGATGTGGGACAGCACCAGATGTGGGCGGCGCAATACGTGGATTTTGAGCGTGCCCGCAGATTCGCCTCCAGCGGCGGCTTAGGCACCATGGGCTACGGCTTAGGCGCCGCCATCGGTGCACAGATCGCAAGCGGTGATAAGACGGTACTGATCACCGGCGACGGAAGTTTCGGTATGAATCTGAACGAACTTGCCACAGCCGTGACCTATAATACGCCGGTGGTCATCGTGCTGTTCAACAACGGCGTGCTGGGCATGGTCAGACAGTGGCAGACCCTGTTTTTTGATAAGCGGTATTCGAATACCGTACTGGAGCGCAAGACTGATTTTGTCAAGTTGGCGGACGCCTTTGGACTTCCCGCAAGCCGGGCGGCCACGCCGGAGGAATTCAAGACGGCCTTTTGCCGTGCCATGCAGCACGACGGCCCGTATCTGATCGACACGCTTATTGATATGGACGAGTTTGTGCTCCCGATGCTTCCTCCCGGAGGCTCGATCGAGGACATGATCACATCGGTAGATTAGGAGGAAAACCATGCGCAGTGTCATTGCGATATATGTAGAGAACAAATACGGTGTACTGACCCGGGTGTCGGGGCTGTTCATGCGCAGGGGATTCAATATCGACTCTCTGACCGTGGGGGAGACGGACGATCCCGATTTCTCGCGGATCACCATCAGCCTGAACGGGGACGAATCCACCCGCGAGCAGGTGATCAACCAACTCAAAAAACTGCACAATGTCAAACGTGTCAAATTGCTCAAAACCGCAAGTTCGGTGGAGCGGGAACTCATGCTTCTCAAAGTCAAAAACACCCCCGACAACCGCAGCGAGATCATGGCGGCCGCCGAGATCTATCGTGCAAAGGTCATCGACTACACCACAGATTCCATGTGCATTGAGGTGACCGGTGAGCCAACCAAGATCAACGCCTTTATCGACGTCATGAAGCCGCTGGGCATCGTAGAGATGTGCCGGACCGGCGTGGTGGCCCTTGAGCGGGGCAACAGCATTCTTGAAAAGTAAATTTATTTATAGGAGATAAAAATCATGCAAAACATTTATTATCAGCAGGATTGTAATCTTGCAAAACTGAACGGGAAAACCGTTGCGATCATCGGCTATGGTTCCCAGGGACATGCCCATGCGCTAAACCTGAAGGAATCGGGCGTGAACGTCATCGTCGGTCTGTACGAGGGCTCCAAGAGTTGGGAAAAGGCGGAAAAAGCAGGACTGAAGGTCATGACCAGTGCTGAGGCCGCCAAGAACGCGGACCTGATCATGATCCTGATCAACGATGAGAAGCAGGCTGCTCTATACAAGGAAAGCATCGAGCCGGGACTGACCGAGGGAAAGACCCTTGCCTTTGCACACGGCTTTAACATTCACTTTGGCTGTATCAAGCCGCCCAAGAACGTCAACGTTATCATGATCGCGCCCAAGGGCCCGGGTCATACCGTCCGCAGCGAATATCAGGCGGGCAAGGGCGTTCCGTGCCTGATCGCGGTTGAGCAGGACGCCACCGGCGACGCATTGGAGATCGGTCTTGCTTACGCGCTGGGCATCGGAGGCGCCCGTGCGGGCGTGCTGGAGACTACCTTCCGCACCGAAACCGAAACCGATCTGTTCGGAGAGCAGGCAGTGCTCTGCGGCGGTGTTTGCGCTCTCATGCAGGCCGGCTTTGAGACCTTGGTCGAGGCAGGCTACGATGCGAGAAACGCTTACTTTGAATGTATCCATGAGATGAAACTGATCGTCGATCTGATCTATCAGAGCGGCTTTGAGGGAATGCGTTATTCCATTTCCAACACTGCCGAGTACGGCGATTACATCACCGGTCCGAAGATTATTACCGAGGACACCAAAAAGGCGATGCGGAAGATCCTTTCTGATATCCAGGACGGTACCTTTGCAAAAGACTTCTTGCTCG
Organism: uncultured Clostridia bacterium; assembly: GCA_947625805.1. GTDB lineage: Bacteria > Bacillota > Clostridia > Oscillospirales > CAG-272 > CAKSEI01. Next base: position 39,621 of record CANQPT010000005.1, on the reverse strand, counting down.
ATATGTCCGGCGCAGGCGCACAGGTGCATTTCAACGCAATGCGCAAACTGGCGTCCGAACATCCCAGCGAAACTGTGGGCAAGGAGATCCGCAAACTGTACAGCTGGAGCGACGAGGACAAACTGATCAACAACTAAAGGGAAAAGCGATGATAAAAGATACAATCGTAGACGGCTTTCAGAACGCACCCCACCGCAGTTTGTATCACGCTTTGGGCTTGACCAAAGAGGAACAGGCGCGCCCCCTGATCGGCATTGTCAGTTCGTACAATGAGATCGTGCCGGGGCATATGAACCTCGACAAGATCGTGGACGCGGTCAAGATGGGAGTTGCAATGGCGGGGGGAACACCCATCGTGTTTCCGGCCATCGCAGTGTGCGACGGCATCGCCATGGGACATACGGGAATGAAATATTCCTTGATCACCCGCGATCTGATCGCCGATTCCACCGAGGCAATGGTGCTGGCTCACGGCTTTGACGGCTTGGTCATGGTACCCAACTGTGACAAAAACGTCCCCGGACTGTTAATGGCGGCCGCCCGGGTCAATATTCCCACGATTTTTGTGAGCGGAGGGCCTATGCTGGCGGGCAGAGTGAACGGTAAGAAAACAAGCCTGTCCAGTATGTTCGAGGCTGTGGGCGCATATTCTGCTGGCAAGATCGACGAAAATCAGTTATGCGTATGTGAGGAAAATACCTGTCCTACCTGCGGCTCATGCTCGGGTATGTACACGGCAAATTCCATGAACTGCCTGACCGAGGTACTGGGTATGGGCTTAGGCGGAAACGGCACGATCCCTGCGGTCTATTCCGCGCGGCTTGAACTCGCCAAGCACGCGGGAATGCAGATCATGGAACTGGTAAGAGCCGGCGTCCGTCCGCGGGATATCATGACCGCCTCTGCCATTCAAAATGCGCTGACCGCCGACATGGCGCTGGGCTGCTCGACCAACAGTATGCTGCACCTGCCGGCCATCGCCAACGAATGCGGCGTGGAGTTCAACCTTGATATGGCAAACGCCATCAGCGAAAAGACTCCCAACCTTTGTCACCTTGCTCCCGCCGGGCCTACCTATATGGAGGATCTGAACGAGGCGGGCGGCGTTTACGCCGTGTTAAAGGAACTGACCAAATTAGAACTGCTTGACACCGGCGTCATGACCTGTACCGGTAAGACGCTGGGCGAAAATCTTGCAAACGCGGTCAACCGCGATCCCGAGGTCATTCGTCCGGCAGAAAACCCGTACAGTAAGACCGGCGGCATCGCCGTTCTGCGCGGGAATCTTGCACCCGACGGGTGCGTGGTCAAGCGCAGTGCGGTAGCGCCCGAAATGCTGCGGCATGAGGGCCCGGCCAAGGTCTTTGACAGCGAGGAAGACGCGATTGCCGCCATCTACGCGGGGCGGATTGTCAAGGGCGACGTGGTGGTCATTCGTTACGAGGGACCTGCGGGCGGCCCGGGTATGCGCGAGATGCTCTCGCCTACCTCTGCGATCGCTGGAATGGGACTTGACAAGGACGTGGCGCTGATCACAGACGGCCGTTTCTCGGGTGCGACCCGCGGTGCTTCCATCGGGCATATCTCGCCTGAGGCGGTACGCGGCGGCCTGATTGCCTATGTGCAGGACGGAGATCGGATCTCGATCGACATTCCGAACTACTCGATTGAGCTGAACGTTTCGGACGAGGAGATCAAGCAGAGAATGGCGACCACAGAGATCAAAAAGAAAACCGATATCAAAGGCGCTCTTGCAAGATACGCCTCCCAGGTCAGTTCTGCCGACCGGGGCGCAATCATCAACACATTTGCGGAATAAGGAAGTGAAGACATGACCGAACAGGAACGACGCGCTCTGGCGTGCGAGATCGGTGCGCTCAGCGTGTTCCGAAACATTCTGAGCACAGAGCCTATGCGAGCCTTGCTTGCCTTTTTGCGCGAAAAAGAAGACCCGCAGAAGAAAATGGAACTGTTCGGGCGGTTTGTCTTTTCACTTTCGGAAGATCGCTATTCGTTTTCGGACTTTCTGTGCCGTGCGGTGTATGCGGACGAAAACCGCTATATCATCGACACGGCACGGGGGACCGAGATTCCGGCAGTGCTTGCCGGAAATGCGCGGGCTGAGTTAAAACTGTTCTCTCGGCTGACCGCCCTTGACGCCGATGGACTGTGTGCAGGCATAGAGTATCACGGCTATCTGCCGCGCTTTGACAACCGCCCGGTCGATTTTGAGGCGGCCTATGCCGACCGGCTGCAAAAGATCTCCCGCTGCGGTTACGGCGTGTTTGCCACTGCAAAGATGTTCCGTGTCGTAGGAGATGAGATTCTGCCGGTAAAAGCGGCGGATGAGATCACGTCCGATCGGTTTATCGGCTATGAGCGCGAACGGGAACAGGTCTTTGCAAACACCCGGGCGCTGATCGAGGGCAGACCCGCTGCCAACATTCTCTTGTTCGGCGACGCCGGGACAGGCAAGTCCTCCACCGTCAAGGCATGCGCCAATCACTTCGCACAGGACGGTGTGCGTCTGATCGAACTACGCAAGGATCAGTTGTTCTCCCTTTCTGCCGTCATGGGCAAAATCGCGGACAATCCGCTGAAATTTATTATTTTTATTGACGATTTGTCCTTCAATAAGAACGACGATGCTTTCAGTATGCTCAAGGCGGCGCTGGAGGGCTCCGCTTCCGCAAAAGCAAGTAATGCGGTCATATACGCGACCAGCAACCGTCGGCATATCGTCAAGGAGAACTTTTCCGAGCGCGGGTCGGATGACATTCACCATAACGACACGGTGCAGGAATTGCAGTCGCTCTCCGACCGGTTTGGCCTGACCGTATATTTTGAAAAACCGAATAAAGCGCTTTATTTGGAAATCGTGCGCAAACTCGCACAGAAAAACGGCATTGATATGCCAAAGACCGATTTAGATATCAAGGCAGAGGCGTTTGCCCTTGCCAAAGGAAACCGCTCACCCCGTGCGGCCGAGCAGTTTATCCACAGCCTATTGTAACGAACATGAGTAAAAAATTAACCCTTGACAATGTCTATAAAGCACGGTACGCTCTGAAGGATATCGCAATTCAGACCGACCTGCTGTACGCACCTAAACTCAAACCGGGTGCGGAATTGTATCTCAAAACCGAAAACCTGCAGGTCACAGGCTCTTTTAAGGTGCGCGGCGCATATTATAAAATGTCCTGCCTGTCTGAGGAAGAAAAAAAGCGGGGCGTGATCGCTTGCTCTGCCGGAAACCATGCGCAGGGTGTTGCGCTTGCCGCCCGTGAAAACGGAATCAAGGCGGTCATTTGTTTGCCGGACAGCGCGCCCATCTCCAAAATAGAGGCAACCAAAAGTTATGGTGCCGAGATCTGCCTTGTAGACGGCGTGTACGATGACGCATACCAAAAGGCAATCGAACTCCGCGATAAAGAGGGCTATACCTTTATCCACCCCTTTGACGATCCGGACGTGATTGCGGGTCAGGGCACGGTCGCCCTTGAACTCTCCGAGCAGATCCCGGATATGGACGCGGTGATCGTACCCGTAGGCGGAGGCGGACTGATTTCCGGTATCGCCTATACCATCAAAAGTCTGAATCCGGAGATCAAGGTCTACGGCGTTCAGGCATCGGGCGCGTCTTCTATGCTTAATTCCATTCAGGACGCACGAATCGAGAAACTGGATACCGTATTTACCATCGCGGACGGCATTGCAGTCAAGGAGCCGGGCGCGCTCACCTATGAGATCTGTTCAAAATACGTGGACGAGATCGTGACCGTGACCGACGACGAGATCTCGGCGGCCATTTTAGCGCTTATGGAACAGCACAAACTGGTCACCGAGGGCGCGGGCGCCGTGGCTGTGGCGGCGGCCATGTTCAACAAGGTCGACCTGAAGGATAAAAAGACCGTTTGTCTGTTATCCGGAGGGAATATCGACGTGACCATACTCTCCCGCGTGATCACCCGGGGTCTCTTGATGTCCGGGCGCAGTTGTCAGATGACCATCGAGTTGGTCGACAAACCCGGTCAGCTCATGCACGTTTCCCGCATCATCGCGGAGCAGGGAGGAAACGTGACCGCCGTGCATCACGAACATCTGGGCGCCGGCTCGGACGTCAACGGGTGCTATCTGCGCCTGACCCTGGAAACAAGGAACTTCGAGCATATCGAGAGTATCAAAAAAGCACTGACCGATTTCGGTATTAAGATCATGGAGGTATCGTAATGAAAGAGAAAATTTCCACTCCCAATGCACCCGCGGCCATCGGCCCCTATTCACAGGCGGTCAAGGTGGACGGAATGCTGTATACTTCCGGTCAAATCGCACTCGACCCGGCAACCGGAACGCTGAACGGCACGACCATCGAGGAACAGACCGAACAGGTTATGAAAAACCTGTCAGCGGTGCTGAATGCCGCCGGTGCGTCTTTTGACGCCGTGGTCAAGACGACCTGTTTTTTAGCGGACATCGCGGATTTTGCCGCGTTTAATGGGGTATATGAGCGATATATCACCTCTGCCCCCGCACGTAGCTGCGTTGCGGTAAAAGACCTGCCCAAGGGTGCGCTTGTCGAGGTGGAAGCGATTGCCGCAGCGGAATAGGAGAAACGACAGATGAACGCCTCAAAATATACCAAGCAATTTTTCCCTGTAAAAAATCCCACACGAAAATGGGTGGAGAAGATTGCGATCGACAAGGCGCCTCACTGGTGCTCGGTCGATCTTCGGGACGGCAACCAGTCGCTGATTATTCCTATGAGTCTGGAAGAAAAGTTAGAGTTCTTTGAACTTTTAGTGAAGATCGGCTTTAAGGAGATCGAGGTCGGTTTCCCGGCGGCAAGCGACACGGAGTATACTTTTTTGCGCACGCTGATCGACAACCGTATGATCCCGGACGACGTGACCGTGCAGGTGCTGACCCAAAGCCGTGAGCATATTATCCGCAAGACCTTTGAGGCCTTACAGGGCTGCAAAAACGCCATCGTACACCTGTACAACTCGACTTCTCTTGCCCAGCGTGAGCAGGTCTTCCGCAAATCCAAGGAGGAGATTGTCAGGATCGCTACTGACGGAGCGGAACTCTTTCATTCGATCGCAGCCGAGACCGGGACAAATTACAGATACGAGTATTCTCCCGAGTCCTTTACCGGCACAGAGCCGGAGTTTGCCCTCACGATCTGCAACGCGGTGCTGGATATTTGGAAACCCACCCCCGACCGCAAGGCGATTATCAATCTTCCGGTGACGGTGGAACTTTCCTCGCCGCACGTCTACGCCGATCAGATCGAGTATATGTGCGACAATCTGAAATACAGAGATGCCATCGAGGTATCTCTGCACCCGCACAACGACCGCGGCTGCGCCGTGGCGGACTGCGAGTTGGGGATTCTTGCGGGTGCTGACCGCATCGAGGGAACCCTGTTCGGCAACGGTGAGCGCACCGGCAACGCGGATATCGTGACCCTTGCGCTGAATCTCTACACCCACGGCGTTGAACCGGGTCTGGATTTTACAAATATGCCCGAGATCGTCGAATTGTACGAGCGGGTGACCCGTATGTCGGTCTACGACCGACAGCCCTATGCCGGCAAACTGGTATTCGCCGCTTTCTCCGGATCGCACCAGGACGCCATCGCCAAGGGCATGAAATGGCGGGAAGAAAAGCATTGCGACACATGGACAGTGCCGTATCTCCCTATGGATCCGGGCGATGTGGGCAGAGAATACGAAACCGACGTCATCCGCATCAATTCTCAGTCGGGCAAGGGCGGGATCGGGTATCTGCTCGAGCATAACTTTGGTTATGTGCTGCCGGTCAAAATGCGCGAGGACGTGGGCTATACGGTCAAGGGCGTGTCCGACCGCGCACATGCCGAACTCTCACCGAAAGAGGTACTGGACGTATTTACCCACGAGTATGTGAATATCAACTCCCCATTCAAACTGATCGATTATCATTTCGTGCGCAACCCAGAAGTTGTTGTGACCCTGACCGTAGAGGTGAACGGCCGCACGAAAGAGGTGTCCGCTACCGGAAACGGGCGGCTGGATGCGGTAAGCAACGCGATCAAGGAGCACCTCGGAGTAAAATTTTCCGATCTGACCTACGAGGAGCACGCTCTCACACAGGGCTCGTCCTCACAGGCGATCACCTATATGAGCATTACGCTGGAAAACGGCAAAAAGGTTTGGGGTGCGGGCATTCACGACGATATTATCGCATCGTCGATCAATGCGCTCTTCTCGTCGATCAACCGCGGTATCAAAGGAGAATAAAATCATGGGCATGACAATGACGCAAAAGATTCTGGCCGCTCACGCCGGTCTTGACTCGGTCGAGGCGGGGCAGCTCATCAGCGCAAAACTGGATATCGTTTTGGGTAACGACATCACCACGCCGGTGGCCGTCAATGAATTTAACAAAGCCGGCTTTACGGAAGTCTTTGACAAGGATCGTGTGGCCATCGTGCTTGACCACTTCGTGCCCAACAAGGATATCAAAGCGGCGGAGCAATCCAAGACCTGCCGTGACTTTGCCTGCACCCACTGTGTCAGTCACTTTTACGACGTAGGCAAAATGGGCATTGAGCACGCGCTCCTGCCCGAGCAGGGGGTCGTGACCGCGGGCGACTGTATTATCGGCGCGGACAGTCACACCTGTACATACGGCGCGCTGGGCGCTTTTTCTACCGGCGTCGGCTCCACCGATATGGCGGCCGGTATGGCAACCGGAACAGCATGGTTTAAGGTGCCCTCCGCCATTCGTTTCAATCTGACCGGAAAACTTTCCGCCGATTGCAGCGGAAAGGACGTAATCTTGACTATCATCGGCATGATCGGCGTGGATGGTGCGCTTTATAAGAGCATGGAGTTTGTCGGCAAAGGTGTGCATACCCTCTCGATGGACGACCGCCTGTGCATCTGCAATATGGCCATCGAGGCGGGAGCGAAAAACGGTATCTTCCCGGTGGATGACGTCACCCTCGCATATCTTGACGGCCGCAGTGAGCGTATGCCGGTCGTTTATGAGGCGGACGCAGACGCGCTCTACGAGCAACAGATCGACATTGACCTGTCACAGATTGTTCCCACGGTCAGTTGCCCGCATCTTCCTGAGAACACCAGACCCGCAGCCGAACTTGGAGGTGTGAAAATCGACCAGGTGGTTATCGGCAGTTGTACCAACGGCCGCATGGAGGACATGGAGATCGCATATCAGACCCTACGCGGCAAGAAGATCGCGGACGGTGTGCGGTGTATCATCATTCCCGCTACCATGAAGATCTATAAGGAGTGCGTGGAAAAGGGCTATGTGAGCGCATTTATCGACGCAGGGGCAGTGGTTTCTACTCCCACCTGCGGGCCGTGCCTGGGCGGATACATGGGAATTCTTGCGGCAGGTGAAGTCTGTATTGCCACCACCAACCGCAATTTTGTCGGTCGAATGGGTCATGTGGACAGTAAGGTTTATCTGGCAAGTCCCGCCACCGCTGCCGCAAGCGCGCTGACCGGCTATATCACCGCACCTCAGGAGGTACAGTCATGAACACGCAGGGAAAGGTTTTCAAATATCCCGATAACGTAGATACCGACGTCATCATTCCGGCGCGGTATCTGAATACTCCCGATGCGGCCGAACTGGCACTGCACTGCATGGAGGACATCGACACCGATTTCGTAAAACAGGTACAGCCGGGTGACGTTATGGTCGCAGGCTGGAACTTTGGGTGCGGCTCCTCCCGTGAGCACGCACCGCTGGTCATCAAGACCTGCAAAACCGGATGCGTGATCGCCAAGAGTTTTGCCCGTATTTTCTACCGCAACGCCATCAATATCGGCCTTCCGATCTTAGAGTGTGAGCAGGCGGCGGAGGAGATCGCAGCAGGCGATCAGGTCAAGGTGGATTTTGACACCGGCGTGATCGCCGATCTTACCACCGGCAAGACCTATCAGGCCCGGCCCTTCCCGCCGTTCATTCAGAATATTATCGCCAAGGGCGGTCTGCTGGCGTCCTTAAAGGAGGATTGAGCCGTGAACAAGAAAATTACCGTATTGCCCGGCGACGGAATCGGCCCGGAGATTGTTGCCGAGGCGCTCAAGGTCTTAAATAAGATCGGAGAGCGCTACGCTCATAGTTTTACATATACCTACGTGGACATCGGCGGCTGCTCGATCGACAAGCACGGCGTGCCGATCACCGACGAGGGAATGGAACTCTGCAAGAGCGCGGACAGCGTATTGCTGGGTGCGGTCGGCGGACCCAAATGGGATAACTGCCCGCCCGCCATCCGTCCGGAAAAGGCGCTTCTTGCGGTCAGAAAAGAACTCGGTCTGTTTGCAAATCTGCGTCCCACCAAATTGTTCCCGCAGCTCTCAGACGCATCTCCCTTAAAGCAGGAGATTGTCGGAGGTGGTATCGATCTGTTGATTGTACGCGAACTGACCGGCGGCGTCTACTTTGGCGAGCGCAAGACCGAGCAAGTGAACGGCGAATTGGTGGCGACCGATCTCATGCCTTACAGCGAGCACGAGATCGAGCGGATCGGCAGGGTTGCCTTTGAAACGGCGATCAAGCGCGGTAAACGGCTTGCATCGGTTGACAAGGCCAATGTGCTTGACACCTCCCGCCTGTGGCGGAAAACCATGCACAAACTGGCCGAGGAATACACTGAGGTCGAGTACAGTGATATTTTGGTAGACAATACCGCAATGCAGCTGATCAAGAATCCCACCCAGTTTGACGTGCTGGTCACCGAGAATATGTTTGGCGATATTCTTTCGGACGAAGCGTCCATGCTGACCGGATCAATCGGCATGATGCCGTCGGCATCCCTTGGATCGGGCACGCTTGGTATGTACGAGCCGATCCACGGCTCGGCGCCCGACATCGCGGGCATGAATCTGGCAAACCCGATCGGAACCATTCTTTCCGTTGCCATGATGCTGCGCTATTCCTTTGATATGGCGGAGGAAGCAGACGTAATTGAGACGGCAGTCAACGCGGTCCTCGACGCCGGATACCGCACACAAGACATTATGCAGGACGGTTGTACCAAGGTCTTTTGCACCGAAATGGGCGACCTTATAACAGAACGTATATAAGGGGTAGGAAATGCACATCATTATCGGAATAATCATGTTCTTTTACACACTGCTTTGGAAAAGAAACGACTTTTAAGAAGGCACGACAACGATAAACACAGACTTATAAAGAAACAAAACAGGCAAGGGACAAGCTCCTGCCTGTTTTACTGTTGCGATGGTTTTCTGACTGACAGTTAAAATATGTTTGCTTGCCGTTCGCTTGACTGAACTGCAAAAGATGGTATAATAAAATCAGAAACAGGCCTGTTTACTTAACCTAATTCAGGAGAATACGATGATGGAACTGAACATTGGAACAAACATCAAAAAACTGCGTCTTGCAAAAGGTCTAACCCAAGAGCAGCTTGCCGGATTACTGAATGTGTCAAGCGCCGCAGTCAGCAAATGGGAGGCGAAGAACACGCTCCCCGATATCACGATGCTTTTTCCGCTTGCATCCGTATTTGAGGTCAGCGTCGATGAACTGATGGGATACGACACGACAAAGACGGAAAAAGAGATCGAGGATATAATTTCCTTATTCCACCAGTATCACAGAAATGGTGAGGTAGAAAAGCAACGGGAACTCATTCTGAACGCCCGAAAGACATATCCGAACGACTACCGCATCATGATCCGGTATCTGTGGATGAAAGCAGGGGGATCTGCGGATAACGATCCCGTTAATCTGATGGAGAATCAAGAAGAATTTTTGCAGATCTGCGACTGCATTTTGGACGGATGCACACAAGAAGTCATTCGTTTGGAAGCGCTTACCATGAAAGCGAAACTTCTGCATGCATCGGGCGATACTGACGGTGCGCTTGCGCTATTGGGGATGTTTCCCTCGTGGTATCAATCCTCCGGCCAAAAGACAGAGCAGTTGTTTGCCAAGGATACCTCCGAATATCGGTATTGGAACAGAAAAAATGCGTACGAGCTGCTGGACGGAGTGACAAATAAACTTGTCAGAACGATATGGTATCATGACAGTCTGTCACCGGAACAGAAAATTGTGCAAATTGAAGCGATGGGGCAAGCGTTTTGCGATTTGCGAAAAAAAGAGGGAATGGAGTTTTTCGTCATCGCGGAACAAACGGTATACGCTGAACTTGCAGGTAAACTTTCGCGTTCCGGAGCAGTGGACGATGTGATCCGTGTCCGCGAAAAACAATTCGACGCCATGCAGGCCATGATGCACCTGTCTGAGCAAGACGAGGTACTGAAAGAATCGATCAAAAGGACCTACGGAACGGAAGATGCGTTGCAATATTTGATTGACTTTCTCTTGCAAGTGGATTTTTCTCATTTGGCCAAGTTGCGGGAAAATGCTGATTATCTGGATCTCCTCTCCAGATGGAGCAAATAACCAAAACATTTCCCTCCGGCACAAAAGCGCCGGAGGGAAATTCGATTATTCCGCTACGAATCGAATTCATCGAATTCGGGGCGATCATTTGCTCTGCGTGCTTTTTTTTTGGTCACTGATAGGCTGTCAAGGCGGCATAGTGAGCTTTCACGAAATAGATGAAATGAAATCCGTCCTCTACTCCCAACGAAGATGGATTTCACCCGTTCCGCAAGGAACGGATATCATTGAAAAAACCTCGTTTTTTACGAGGTTTTTTCATGGCTGCGGCACTAGGATTCGAACCTAGGTAATGACGGAGTCAGAGTCCGTTGCCTTACCGCTTGGCGATGCCGCACTACCTTAGTGCGAATAGTATTATACCAAACGCATCAGAGTTTGTCAAGATTTCTTTCTAAATTAGGTGAAAAATTTTGCGGGAATTCACCCATCGAAAATACAGCGCACACCAAAAGAGTCCTTCTTGAAAAAACGGACGAACTGTGATACAATATTACAAAAGAAAGCCTGTAAAGCGGAAGGAACATAAAACATGGCGGATCCTGCACTCGGCGCGCGCTTTTTGAAAGCAAAGCGCGCGTTATTTGATAAAAAATACAGTAGATTAAACAAAGAACAACGGGAAGCGATTTACTGCATTCACGGCCCGTTGCTTATTTTGGCGGGGGCGGGAAGCGGCAAGACCACCGTCCTGGTACACAGAGTGACGCACATCGTGCGCTACGGAAACGCTTATGCGTCTGAACGTATCCCGGAGGATATTACCGAGCAGACGGTTGAAACGCTGGAGAAGGCACTTTCTTTTCCGCCTGAGGCTTTAGACGGTATTCTTTCTGCTTTTGCAGAGGATGCTTGCCCTCCTTGGGCCGTGCTCTGCTTCACCTTTACCAACAAGGCCGCAAACGAAATGAAAGAACGCCTGAGCGCGACCCTTGGCGAGCAGAGTGCCGACGATATTCACGCGGGCACGTTCCATTCGGTCTGTTTGCGCATTTTGCGGCGAGAGGGGGAGCGGGTCGGTCTGCGCTCCGGCTTTACCATTTATGATACCGACGACACCAAGCGCTTGCTGCGCGACTGCCTTGCCGCACTGAATATCGATGAAAAGCTTCTTTCCATCAAAACCGTGCAGAACGCCGTCAGCCGTGCCAAAGAACAATTGCTGACCGTAGAGGACTATGATGCGGAGGCCGGCGGCGACTATAAACTGCAAATGGCAGCCAAGGTATATAGAGAGTATCAAAAGCGATTGCTTGAAAACAACGCGGTGGATTTTGACGATATCATCTGTAAAACGGTAGAACTTTTGCAAAACCACGAGCAAGTGCGCAGTTATTATCAGCATAGATACAAGTATGTCTGCGTAGACGAGTATCAGGATACCAACCACGCGCAGTTTGTACTGATCTCGCTTTTGAGCGGGCATTATCACAACGTAATGGTAATCGGTGACGACGACCAGAGCATATACGCTTTCCGCGGCGCGACAATCGAGAATATTCTCGGCTTTGACCGTATGTTCCGGGATACCCACACAATCAAATTGGAGCAGAACTATCGCAGTACGGGCAACATTCTGGGCGCTGCCAATTCGGTCATTGCCCGCAATGTCGGCAGACACAGAAAGCGGCTGTGGACCGAGCAGGGAGATGGAGAAAAGGTATTGGTCAAAAAACTGGAAACGCAAAACCTTGAGGCACGGTACATTGCAGATGAGATTCTGCGTGCATCCGCCGGAGGAAAACGCCCGCTTTCCGATTTTGCCGTTCTTTACCGCACAAACGCCCAGTCACAGGCCCTTGAGAGCGCCTTTACCCGCAGCGGACTTGCCTATCGGGTGCTGAGCGGCACACGTTTCTATGATCGTAAGGAAATCAAAGACGTGATCGCATATCTCTGCCTGATCAACAATCCCGCTGACAACGTCCGCCTCAAACGGGTGGTGAACGAGCCCAAGCGCGGCATCGGAAACACCTCGCTTGCCGCAGTGGAGCAGATTGCACAGGCGGAGGGTGTGAGTATGTTCGCGGTCATGGAAAACGCTTCAAAATATATTGCGCTCTCCCGCGTTGCCCCGAATCTTGCCGGGTTTGTCACGCTTATCCACTCTCTTGCCAAACTGAGTACCAATGTATCCTTGCCCGAACTGTTCCGTGAAACCATCGAGCAAAGCGGTTATCACGCAATGCTGGAGGCGGGTGGAGAAGCCGAGCGCGACCGCCTTGAAAATGTGGACGAGTTGATTTCCACTGCGGTGGAGTATGAGCAAAACAACCCGGAGGCGACTTTGGCAGGTTTCTTAGAGGAAGTCGCTCTTGTGTCTGACGTGGATCAGTACGACCGGGATGCGGACGCGGTGGTCATGATGACCATTCATTCTGCCAAAGGTCTGGAGTTTCCGGTGGTGTTTATGCCGGGTATGGAGGACGGGCTTTTTCCGGGGCATCGCTCGATGAACGACGCCTCTGAAATGGAGGAAGAGCGCCGCCTTGCTTATGTCGCCATCACCCGCGCCAAGCAAAAACTGATCATGACCCACGCAAGAGAGCGCTTGATGTTCGGCAGTACCTCTTACAATCCGCCCTCCTGCTTTATCGGAGAGATTGATGAACGGTATCTTGAACGTGCGGAGGAGCCGACCGCACGCCAAAGAACAGATTTTTATACCCGTTCGGCGGGGTCGACCGGGCGAACTGAGCTGCAGCGAGACGTTTTCCGTCCGCGTACGGCGCCGAAAGAACTCTTTTCTATCGGTGATCGGGTGGTACATGCTTCCTTTGGCGCGGGCACGGTACTTTCGGTCAAGGATATGGGCGGAGATACCCTGTATGAGGTTGCTTTTGATACGGTAGGCACCAAGAAGATGATGGCGACTTACGCCAGACTGCGCAAAGAGTAAACGGCATCCCGCTTTCTGCCGGAAACGGTTTGCGCGGTATTGCATGGATCATAAACGGAGGAATTTAACATGGAAATCAAAAAAGAAATCAAACAGGGATACTTAACCGGAGAACGCGCATTGTTCGGGAGCAGGTGCCTGCGGGTGATCGATACGATCTTTGACAATGGAGAATCCCCGCTCAAGGAAAGTCATGACATTGAACTGTTTGGCAGTATGTTCAAATGGAAGTACCCGCTTTGGTACTGTCAAAACATTGCGATAAAAAACTGCACCTGGTTTGAAATGGGACGCGCCGGCGTGTGGTACACAAAGCATATCAGCGTGGAGGACAGCGCGGTCGAGGCGCCGAAAAACTTCCGCCGGTGCGAGGACGTGACCCTCCGGAACGTATCTTTCCCCAATGCGGCGGAAACCCTCTGGAACTGCGACGGCGTAGTTATGGATCGGGTTATGGCAAAGGGCGACTATTTTGCCATGAACAGCAGCAACATGAAAATCACCGGCCTTACGTTATACGGGAACTATTCTTTTGACGGCGCTCGGAATGTGGAAATTCACAACTCGCATCTTCTCTCTAAGGACGCTTTTTGGAACAGCGAAAACGTGACTGTGTATGATTCCTTTATTTCCGGCGAATATCTCGGCTGGAACGCCAAGAACCTGACGCTGGTAGGCTGCACGGTCGAGAGTTTGCAGGGAATGTGCTATATCGACAACCTTGTGATGAAAAACTGCAAGCTCTTAAACACGACGCTCGCTTTCGAGTATTCCACCGTCGATGCGGACGTCACCGGGAAAATCGACAGCGTACTGAATCCGTCGGGAGGAACCATCCGCGCAGACTACATAGAAAACCTGACCATAGAACGGGACAAGGTCGATCCGTCAAAAACCAATGTGATTTGCAGGCAAACGGAACCGCTGCCCGTTCAGATGTGCATGATGAAATCGGGGGTGAAAAAATGAAATACAATTTTGATTCGGTTACAGATCGGAGAAATTCAAATTCATTAAAGTGGGACGTATCGGACGGTGAGCTGCCCATGTGGGTAGCGGATATGGATTTTCAGACTGCGCCGGAAATTCTGTCCGCAATCAAAGAAAGAGCGCAGCACGGCGTGTTCGGTTATTCTGTTATTCCCGAATTATGGTATGCGGCTTACAGAGATTGGTGGAAAAACAGGCATCACTTTGAGGTCGGACGTAACTGGCTGATTTTCTGCACGGGCGTAGTCCCGGCCATTTCAAGCATCGTGCGAAAGCTGACGACGCCTGCCGAGAAGGTGTTGATACAGACCCCCGTCTACAATATTTTTTTCAATTCGATATGCAACAACGGACGGCAGGTACTGGAAAGCGAACTTAAGTACAAAGACGGAAGATATGAAATTGATTTTGAGGATCTGGAAAGGAAACTCGCCGATCCGCAAACTTCGCTGATGATTCTGTGCAATCCGCATAACCCCATCGGAAAAATATGGGACAGACAAACGCTTGCGCAAATCGGCGCGCTGTGCAAGAAGCATCACGTCGTTGTCCTGTCCGATGAAATACACTGCGACCTGACCGCGCCCGGAACGGAGTATATTCCCTTTGCAAGCGTTTCGGATGAATGCCGGGAAAACAGCATCACCTGCATTGCGCCGACCAAGGCTTTCAATCTGGCAGGATTGCAGACGGCGGCGGTGGCGGTGCCCAATCCGGCACTTCGCCATAAGGTCTGGCGGGGTTTGAACACCGATGAAGTGGCCGAGCCGAACTCCTTTGCTGTCGAGGCCGCCGTTGCCGCTTTTACAAAAGGAGCGTCGTGGCTTGACGAGCTTCGCGCATATCTGTTTCAAAATAAAGAAATCGCGGCGGACTTCATCAAAAAGAATTGCCCCAAGCTGCATATCGTCCCCTCTCAAGCAACGTATTTGCTCTGGATTGATTGCGGCAAGATCGTGGGCAATACCGATGAGATCGTTCGGTTTCTTCGGGATACGACAGGACTGATCGTTTCGGAGGGGGCGCAGTACGGTCGCTGTGGAGAGACTTTTATCCGCATGAACATAGCCTGTTCGCGCACGGTATTGCAGGATGGCCTCTCAAGACTGACGGAGGGAATCCAAAAATACCAAGCATTGATCTGAGGCGTAGCACAGGACAGCGCCTATCCAATCAGACCGCAGGTTTGGCGGCTCAAGTCATGTGACTTCGGCTCTTCTCTTGCTCTTGACAAATGGTGGGCAATGGGCTATAATTTCCTTAGATAAGATGGGAAAGCGGAATGTATCAGAAAAACCTCTATGACTATTTATCTGACGCGGTGCGGACTGCTCCGGACAAACTCGCTTTTGCAGACGAGCGGACCGGATACACTTACGCGCAGTTGTACGACCGGGCGGAGGCCATCGGCAGTTATTTGTTTGAGCGCTTTGGCGCCTTAAACCGACCGATCGCGGTGGCGGTCGAGCGCAGCGCGGATACACTTGCGGCCTTTTTCGGCGTGCTGGCTTCGGGCAATTACTATCTACCCATTGATCCGCATATGCCCGTCCGGCGTATGGAGCATATTCTTGCGCAGGTGCGTCCGCTCTGTCTGATCACCCCGGATGGGACCGATTTGCCCGATACGACCGCTCTTTGCCCGACCGTGCTTTTTTCCCAAGCGGTGGAACATACGACCGACAGCGCGGCGCTGTGTGCGCAGCGCGCACAGGTACTGGATATAGATCCCGCTTACATCATTTTTACCTCCGGCTCTACCGGTGTGCCCAAGGGCATTGTTGTCTGCCATCGCTCGGTTATTGATTTTACCGAATGGATGAGCGAAACCTTTGGCTTTGGCGGGGATGATATTTTCGGAAATCAGGCGCCCTTTTATTTCGACCTTTCGGTCAAGGATATCTATCAGACGGTCAAGCATGCCGCCACCTGTCATATCTTTCCCCATCGTTTTTTCCTCTTTCCCAAATTGCTTTTGGAGTTTGCCGAGAAAGAGGGGATTACCGCTTTCATATGGGCGACCTCGGCTTTTCATCTGGTGGCCAATTCCGGGGCTTTAGAGCGTGTCGCGCCCGCCTCGCTTGGTAAGGTCATTCTGGGCGGGGAAGCATTGCAGGCAAAGCAGTTAAACCGCTGGAGGCGGGCGCTTCCGCAGGTGGAATACGTCAATCTTTACGGCCCCACAGAGGTAACGGTGGACTGTACCTATTATAAAATCGAGCGGGAGTTTGCCGACTGCGAGAGCATTCCCATCGGAAAGGTTTGCGAGAACAAGCAGGTGCTGCTGCTAAACGAAGATCTGCAAAGCGTACCCCAAGGAAGCATCGGCGAGATCTGCGTGCGGGGAATCGGTCTTGCGCTTGGATATTTCGGCGATCGGGAAAAGACCGACGCCGCTTTCGTGCAGAATCCCGCCAACACCGCTTATCGTGACCTGATCTATCGCACCGGAGATCTGGGCAAAATAAACGAGCGGGGCGAGATTTGTTTTTGTGCACGCAAGGACAATCAGGTCAAGCATATGGGATACCGCATCGAGCTTGCCGAGATCGAAACCGTGCTGTCGGCCGTACCCGGCGTGGATCAGATCGCCTGTATCTTTGATCGGGAAAAAGATCGCATCATCGCTTGTTACAGCGGACAGGCTGAGGAGAGCGCGCTCTCCCGGGCGGCGGCCGAGCTGTTGCCCAAATATATGAATCCGAATGTGCGATGTCACATGGAGCAACTGCCGCGCACGTCCAACGGAAAACTGGATCGCAATGCCCTTTGGAAGATTTCAGAGCATGGAACGGATTGCTGATTACAGGTGGCTTTCCGGGAAAATCATGGCGGAACTAAAGCCCGGCAGGCTGACCGATCTTGTGCTGGAAAAAGAGCGTTATCTTCCCGAAATAGAACATCAAACGCTGTATGCCACCTGCTTTGCAGGGGGATTGTTGCTTTTTCGCAAGCGGAAGGGCTTTTGGCGGATGCAGTATTTGCTGGAGCCGGACTGTGCACTGCCGGACCTTCCCGAGGGCGTGATTGTGGCGGAACAGGCCTTTCGTCCGGAGGACGCGCCCGCTCTGCCGGAGGTTTTTGCGGCTGCCGGATTTGAGCCGGCGCTAACGCGCGTGCGTTTGACCCGAGAAGCCGGAGAAAGCGCGCCTGCGGATCTGCCGGATGCGGCACATCAAGCGGATATTTCTGCGATCGGCGATCTGCTGGCACGCTCTTTTGACCCATATACGGGCTGTCTGCCCACCCGGGCGGAACTTACCGACGCGGTCACGGGCGGACGGGTATACTGTATCCGTTTCCCGGACGGAAGTCCCATGGGAGTGCTGCACACCGAGCAGGGAAGAGCGTCACTCGAAATCCGCCATCTCGCCGTGGACGAGCGCGTGCGCGGACAAGGTACAGCAAGCCGTCTGCTGGCGGGACTGCTCGCCCGTGAGGGGCAAAAGAAACTCACGGTCTTTACAGGCGCTGCCAATGCCGCAGCACTTGGACTTTATCAAAAATACGGCTTTGTCCCCGATGGGACAAGTTCTCTTGCGTTTTGGAAAGGAGCCGGTCAAAATGGAAGAACTGATCGCACTGCTCTCGGAGATCTGTCCGAGCATTGATTTTGAAAACGAAACCGATTTAGTGGATCGGGAACGCATTGATTCCTTTGAGTTGGTGGCTATCGTGTCGACTCTGATGGATCACTACGAAATCGAGCTGGATGTAGAGGATCTTTTGCCCGAAAATTTCAATTCGGCTGAGGCCATATACAGGCTGATCGAGTCGCGCAGAGGATAAACTTTGTCCTTTACTTCATTTCCTTTTTTATTGCTTGTACTGGGCACACTGGTGCTCTACTACACTGTGCCCGGAAAAGCACAGTGGTTTGTGTTGCTTGCGGCAAGTTACGTCTTTTATCTGTGGGCATCCCCCATTCTCGGCCTTTATCCCATTGCGATCACGCTGATCACCTATCTTGCGGCCCTGCGCCTGTCCGCGCTGAACGCACGCAAAGGAAGTATGGATAAGGCGAGGCTCAAGCGGCACAAGCGAGCAATGTGCGCACTCACTCTGCTCTCTTGTTTTGGGTTGCTGTTTGCCCTCAAATATTTGGACGGTGTGCTGGTCACGGTGGGCGCACTCACCGGACAGAAGTTTACCCCTTTGTCCCTTGTGGTGCCCATGGGGATTTCTTATTATATCTTTCAGTCCTGCGGCTATGTGATCGACGCATACCGCGGCAAGTACCCGGTCGAGCGCAATTTCGGCAAATATGCGCTGTTTGTCGCGTTCTTCCCGCAGATGGTGCAGGGACCGATCAGCCGTTACCGCGATCTCGGCCCGCAGTTGTCCGCCGCCCGTCGGCCGGACGCGGTCTTTTTGCGGGACGGCATACAGCTGGTGCTTTGGGGTCTTTTCAAAAAACTGGTGATCGCCGACCGGGCGGCCGCCGTGGTCGGGACCGTGATCGACGATTACAGCGCATATTCGGGCGGAATCATTCTTTTTGCGGTGATCTTTTACTGTATTCAGTTGTACGGGGACTTTTCCGGCGGCATCGACATTGCCCGCGGAGTTGCCGAACTGTTTGGTATCGAGATGCCCGAGAATTTCCGCCGTCCGCTGTTTGCCACCTCCATTGCCGACTTCTGGCGAAGATGGCATATCACCCTGGGAGGATGGATGCGTGATTACGTCTTTTATCCGCTCTCTTTCTCCCGTCCCTTTTCCGCGCTGGGCCGTTTTGCGCGCAAGCATTTGCACGGAGCGGCGGGTAAGATTCTGCCCACGTCGGCCGTGACTTTTATTGTCTATTTTTTCATCGGGATCTGGCATGGATCTGATCCGAAATATATTTTTTTCGGCCTGTGGAACGGTGTGTTGATTACTGCTGCGCTGTTGCTGGAGCCGGTGTTTGCCCGCATTGCAAAGGCAGTGCATCTGGACAGAGAATGCGCTCTCTTTCGGGCCTTCCGTATGGTGCGTACGGCGCTGATCGTGCTGATCGGGCGGTATATCACCCGGGCGGAAACCTTTTTGGGGGCGCTGGATATGCTCTCTCGCACGGTGAATACCTTTGCACTCGAGCCATTTGCCGACGGAACGCTCTTAAAACTCGGTCTGACGGCGCAGGATTATATCGTACTGGGTGTTTCGCTATTGTGTCTGTTGATCGTGGAAGGAATTCAGGAGCGCGGTGTTAAGATCCGTCGTTCGCTGGGCGGGAAAAACGGCTTTGTGCAGTGGCTTGCGATGTTCGCTTTAACCGCCGTAGTGCTGATTTACGGCTTCTGGATCAAGGGTGAGATCGCCACAGGATTTATCTATATGCAATACTGAGGTATACTTTGTCTGCAAAAAAATGGTTGGTTTGCTTTGTGCTGACCCTACTGGTGCTCATACTTTCCCTCGGGGCTTTCAACTGGGCGGTGGATCCGTTCGGTTTGTTCGGCGACCGTTTTATGAACTGGTATGCCTATGACATGACCCAAAATCCCCGCTCGTCCAAAATTGCATGGTTGGACGCTCACCACG
This sequence comes from uncultured Clostridia bacterium, assembly GCA_947625805.1. GTDB lineage: Bacteria > Bacillota > Clostridia > Oscillospirales > CAG-272 > CAKSEI01. The sequence goes on along the minus strand of CANQPT010000005.1, from coordinate 19,748 downwards.
ATGAGTATGATTCCTATATCATCGGCTGTTCTTCCACCAGTTCTTATCCCACAGAGGCGCTCAACCGCTATTTTGACGCCCGCTTTTTCAACATGATCATGTACGGTGCGGATATGTACGACGTGGAATGCGAGAGCCGGTATATCATCGAAAACTACGAGTGCAAAAACCTTGTGGTCAACGTCTATATCGACAACGGCCTGCACTATGACCAAGAGTCCGACGAGATGACCTATTCTCAGCACGCAAAGACCGAGGGGAGCAATCTTCTTTCGTATTATCTGCGCTATTTGTACGCAAAGCCCAAGTATGCCATCGATAAACTGATGAGCGCCTCCTCCGACACATATCTCAAGCAGAGTTTTGACGCTTTCAACCCGCAGGACGGAACCTACGACAAACGGGCACGGGACGTGGAGCATATCTCGGATACCGAGTCCTATTTAGAGGCCTATCCCGTTTTCGGGAATTATCCTACCATTCATCCGGTCATGACCCATATCGACGATACCGTGGGCAGTCTTGCTCGTATCAAGGCATTGTGCGATCAGCATGAGGTCAATTTGGTGGTGGTATGCGCACCGGTCTATTACGAGTATTTTCATTGCTTTCGGCGGGAGGACGTGCGGCGCTTTTACAGCGAGATCGCCGCTGTGACCCCTTTCTGGGATTTCTCTATGAGTTCGGTCAGTTATGAGATGCGATATTTTTACGACCAAACGCATTTCCGCAATTGTGTGGGCGATATGGCGCTGGCGCGTATCTTCTCGGATCATACGGTCTATGTGCCGGAGGATTTCGGCGTCCTTGTCACACCGGGCAATGCAGAGGCACATATCGATGCAATCTATCAAAGCGGGCCGGCGGAAGAAACCGACGTCAGCGCTGTGGTGCCGACCCTGCTTTACCACAGCATTTCGCCGGAGGGGGACAACGGAAACGGCATGGTGGTTTCTCCCGAAACGTTCGAGCAACAGATCGCCGCGCTTTCCGCAGGGGGCTATACCGCAGTTTCCCTTGAGCAGGTGCAGGACTATGTCCGGTCGGGTGAGCCTTTGCCGGAGAAGCCGATCCTGATCACCTTTGACGACGGCTATCAGGATAATTACACGTATGCCTTTCCCGTCTTGAAAAAGTATCATATGCAGGCGACCGTTTTCGTGATTGGCGTCCAGGTGGGAAACAAGACCTATAAGGGAACCGATTATCCGATCACACCGCACCTTACCGACCGGCAGATGAAAACCATGGCTGCCTCCGGCCTGATCTCTTTCCAGACCCATAGTTATGATATGCACCAAAGCTCGGCCTATGAGGAGGGGCGGGCGCGTATTGATATGCTGCAGTTCGAGGGGGAAGACGAACAGGCATATATCGATCTGCTAAAGAGCGATCTGAAAGCAGCAGATGAGCAGATTGCGGGCATTTCAGGAAAGGAACCCATCGCCTTGGCCTATCCGCGGGGCGCATATTCCGAGCTTGCCGCCACCGTGGTCGCGCAAAGCGGCATTGCAGTTACCTTTACCACCGAACCGGGCGCCAACGTAGTGCTCAAGGGAGTACCCCAGAGCCTTTACGGTATGCATCGGCGGTTTGTGTATGAGAAAACTACGCCTGAGCAGTTGCTGTCCTACTGCAGTGTCGCCCGGGGATAATCAAGAAAAAAGCGGAAGAACAAGTCGTGTCAGAGTGCCGGATCGGTGATTTCCTATACTGTGAAAGACGGTGCACACCCTATAAGGGGATACACCGCCTTTTCTTTTTCCTGTATGTATGCTGTTTTTACCTGTTTGTCATGGCGTCATTTTGCTTCAACTGCCTATAAGTCATCACGATTACTATACCTGAAATAACCGCCGTAAGAATATCGGATACCGGCATCGAATACAAAACGCCGTCCAGTCCGAAGAAAACCGGCAAGAGAAGTGCAAAACCCACACCGAATATAATCTCACGCACCATGGAAAGCATACTTGAGACGGCGGCCTTTCCCATTGCCTGCAAGAAAATAAACGCCGCTTTATTGATACAGGCGAATACTATCATACAAAGATAAATGCGGAATGCTTTTACGGCAAAGTCCGTGTAGTATATGCTCTCATTTGCTGCTCCGAAAATTCCGATCAGCCGCATCGGTAAAAACTCGACGATCAGCAGTGCCGCAGCACCGACGCAGGCCTCTGCAATGAGCAGCCCCGTAAACAGTTTCTTTACCCGGTCGTTCAGTCCTGCTCCCATATTGAATCCGACGATGGGAATACAGCCTGCCGCCATACCGACGACGATGGAAATAACGATCTGGAAGAACTTCATCACGATGCCGACAACCGCCATCGGAATCTGCGCATATTGTTCTTCGCCAAAGACTGCGTCCAGTGCGCCGTATTTACGAATCATATTGTTGATCGCCGCCATTGCCGCTACAAGCGAAATCTGCGATAAGAAACTGCATATACCGAGTGCCAATGTCGGGCAGAGGATTTTTGCTTTCAGTTTGAAATCTTCTTTTGAAAGATTTATTACCTTTGTGTGGCAGAGATACCATATTGCCAGCACGGCGGTTGCGATCTGACCGATCACCGTGGAGACTGCAGCACCCATCATGCCCCATTTGAAAACAAAAATGAAGATCGGATCAAGAATGATGTTGATGATCGCACCCGCAAGGGTCGATTCCATTGCAAATTTCGGACTGCCGTCCGCGCGGATCACGGGATTCATCGCCTGCCCGAACATATAGAACGGGATACCCAGCGAGATCCAAAAGAAGTATTCTTTCGAATGGTGAAAGGTTTCTTCGTTGACCGTGCCGCCGAACATAGCGACGATCTGTTTACTGAACAGAAGATAAATCGCGGTCAGTACAATGCTTGCGATAACCGTCAGGAGTATTGCATTGCCCATACTGCGGGAAGCGTCATCGGGCTTATTTCTACCGAGGCTCAGGCTGACAAATGCGCAGCAGCCGTCACCGATCATAACGGCTATGGCAAGGGCAACGACCGTCAAGGGGAAAACGACGGTATTTGCCGCATTGCCGTAGGAGCCAAGATAGTCGGCGTTTGCAATAAAGATCTGATCGACAATGTTGTAAAGAGCGCCGACCAGAAGCGAAATGATACAGGGTACCGCGTATTTGCCCATTAGTTTGCCTATCTTTTCCGTCGCAAGGCAGGATTGATTGTTTTGTTCCATATTGATTTCCTCCAATTTACAAAAAAGGCGTAAGTCCAAAAGCTGGACTTACGCCTTTCAAGCTACACACTACCCGTAGTATATCACTTTTTCCTCAAAATTGCAAAGGGCATTTTGCACAAAACTTTATACTGCGGCAGTTTGTTCTTCTGTTTCTACGGTTCCTGCCCTAATATCTTTTGCAAAAACAGTCTTGAACACTGTTCTGACAAACGGCTGGATGAAAAACAACTGCGTAAAGAATGCGAACGGGAAATTGAAACAAACCAACCTGAGCCAATCTGCAAGCAAGGTCCACATATGAAAGCCCGCTTGATAGTTATAGTAAAGAAAAGCGGCGATAAAACTCATCGCAGGGCACATAATGCCGACCGTCGCACATATAATTGCTGTTTCAAAAAGCACGGGATGGGTCGTGCGCGGGTCAAAATTCTTGCAGGCAAACCTGAAGGAAAGGGGCGAGCCTATCAGAACTTCAAGGGTGTAAGCGAGCACAAACTCGATCAGGATAATCGCCCAAATCGGCAGGGGTGTTCCGAATACGGGAACACCGCCCATTTTGTTGATGGCGGCGATCACGCCCGCCTCCCCGGTAAGTTCCGTAAACATACGGCCGTGAATGACATAAAGGCTGTAAAACACATAAGCGTGGACGGTTATTACGACTGTAATAAAGGCAAAGACCATTCTTTGAAATTGATTTTTCGGCATAAAATTTCTCCTTTTCGATAAACAAAAAAGCACACGCCGTGCATGTGCTGAAAATAAAAACACATGCAACAAAAATCCGTACCGTGATCAGATTTACGCACCGCAAAGATGCCACATGTGTCGTTGATTATCTGTATTTGATTTTAATCATTATATCATAAATTCGGAGAAAAAGCAAGATTTTGGTTTGATTTTAAGAAACATATTGCGCATTTTTTGGCAGAAAGAAAAACAGCACAGAAGTGAAATGCACCCCAAAAGTCTCTAACTTTTGGGGTGCATTTCACTCGATTTGCTGTGCGTTTATTTTAAGAATACCGTTTCGGTAAAGGACATGACGTCGATGGTTTCGCCGTGATAGGAGCCGCCGTAGGGCATAGTGACCGAAACGGTAACGCTGTCCGCCTGATCTGCAGAAGCAGATGCCGACATGAGCAGCGTACGTGCGGGGGTGTTGTTTTCCCATTCCACCTTGGGGGAAAGGGCGGTTGCGGAATGCGATCCGATGGCGATCTCAATCGGCTTACCGGGATTCATGCTGAGCGCATAGTGCTCTAAGTACAGATCCACCACGACATTGCCGCCATCGGTCGGCGTGACCTCCACGATCATAGAAAGGGTTTCTGCATACTTAACGCGGTAGATGCGTGTGTTGCCGGATACGCTTGTATCGATCTGGTCGCCGTCCTTGGAGTAGACCTTGTTGGACGGATAACCGGACACGGGTGTGGTGAGCGCGAGTTGCTCGTTTTCATCTTCATTCGGATCGGGCGACGTGGTAGCGCCCGACGGATCAAAACTGATATTTGAATCGGTCGGCTTGGAAACGTCGGACGAGGGGTCCGTGGGATCAGAGAATTGCCCGGCGCTGATACCGGACGTGTCGACCTCGGGGATCGAGGACGGCGACGTGGGTGCGGATACCCGGTCTAAAGGACCGAGCCCGTTTGCTTCTCCCGGATCGGTTTCAATGGTTTCGCTGCAGGAGCAACACAATACGAGCACCAAAGCCATGCAAAGAAATAAAATTGTTTTTTTCATTTTTTTGTCCTCCATATTCGATGTCTGCTCTTATTTTACACAATCGACGGCCTTTCGTCAAGTATATTTTGGAAAAGTTGAAATATCTTATTTGCTCATTTGACGGTAAAGGGCGCCGAACGTCAGCGCAATGCAGCTGATCAGCAGATAGCAGAGCGCATACAGGAAAGAATATGCCTTGAAAGCCAGCAGGGAAGCGGGCAGGAAAACAATAATCGGCACAGCCAGATAATGACTGATAAATCCGTAACGCATTCCGTACAAGGTACTGAGCACAAAGCAAAGCGCAGGATAGACCAGCGTCAGCAGAAGCATACCTGATGATGGGAGCATCACGGGCAGAAGATAGAAGGCAAACACGTAAAAAGCCAACTGAAAGCGCAGACGGCGCAGGATCCGCCCTGCCAAATGCCGGTAGAGGGACGTGGAGCGGGCGGTACTGCGTGCAGAGCGCGACTCCGTGCGTATGGTGTGCGGTGCTGTTTCCGTGCGGATATGGGTGATCGAGCGCGTAGTCTGCATTTTTAGTTTTCCTCCCAGAAAAGATCATTGAGTGTACGGTTAAGCGCCCTGCAAATGGCGATGCAGATCTTGAGCGACGGGTTGTATTTCCCGGCTTCGATCAAACCGATGGTCTGGCGTGTCACGCCTACGGCTTTGGCCAGATCTTCCTGTTTCATATCGCACTCGATCCGTGCGATCTTTAATCGTTTGTTCTTCACCGGTACGTCCTCCGTGTGACATATTATAAAATATATCGGGATAAATGTCAATAATATCTTACAAAAAACCAAAAATTTGTGAAATATGTCATTTATTTTGTTATGAAATTGTGCAGGTTGCACCATTGTTTTTACAAAAGAAAAAGAGCGCTTTTTGCAAAGCACTCTTTCGGAAAGGCAAAAACCTTATTTGTATTCCGCCATCAACCTGTTGCGCAGGGCGAGGACGGCACTCAGACCGTCGGCGGCGGGAATGTCCTCGCGGTAGGATTTGTCGCGGGTAGACAGTTCGATCACGCCGCGCTCGCAGGTCTTGGGGCTGACCACGACCCGGATCGGGATACCGAACAGGTCTGCGTCGGCAAACATGGCGCCCGGGCGAATATCCCGGTCATCGTAAAGCACCTCTGCGCCCGCCGCCTGTAACTGCTCATACAGTTCGGCGGCGGTCTTGTTTACCTGCTCATCGTCCGCGCGGAGGTTGCAGATCTCAATCTGCCAGGGGGCGATGGAGATCGGCCAGATCGGGCCGTAATCGTCGTGACTCTCCTGACAGATGGAAGCGCACAGCCTGCCGACTCCGATGCCGTAACAACCCATGATCGGGTGCTTGACCGTGCCGTCTTTGTCGGTGTAGGTCATGTTCAGTCCCTCGGTGTATTTTGTCCCCAACTGGAAGATATTTCCGATCTCAATGCCTTTTTTGATGGTGATGATCGGTCTGCCGCAGCCCGGGCAGACGGCGCCCTCGCAGATCTTGGCCACGTCGTGATAGGTGACCAGCCCCACGTCGCGGGCGAGATTGATGTTCTTATAGTGATAATCCACTTGGTTTGCGCCGCAGACCATTGCTTCAATGCCTTCAAGCGAGCGATCTACGACGACCTGAGCGTTGGGGGTCAGACCCACCGGGCCGATAAAGCCTGCCACGATGCCGCATTCCTCGGTGATGACCGCCGGACGCAGTTCACAGCCCACCAGATTACGCAGTTTAGTTTCGTTGACGTCTAAGTCTCCCCGAATGAATACGACGATATATCCGTCGTTATCCTCACGCTGATAGACCACGGCCTTGCCGAAAGATTTGGTATCTGTGCCGAGGAAGTTTGCCAGTGCTTCAATGGTGGAGCAGTCGGGGGTATGTATCTTTTCAAGAGGCGCTGCCTGCCCCGGAGCGTTTTGTGCGATGTATTCGGCCGCCTCCATATTGGCGCGGTACCCGCACTCGGGGCAAACGGCCAGCGTGTCCTCTCCGATCTCGGTCAGCAGCATGAACTCGTGCGAGAGGTTGCCGCCGAAAATGCCGGAGTCGCTCTTGAAATCCATGTAATTTTTACAGCCTGCCCGACGGAAGATGCGATTGTAAGCGTCAAAGCATCGCCGGTAGAATGCTTCTAGATCCTCCTGCGAAGTGTGGAAAGAATAGGCGTCCTTCATGGTAAACTCTCGCACCCGGATCAAACCTCCGCGGGCGCGGGGCTCATCGCGGAACTTGGTTTGAATCTGATAAATCATGAAGGGGTAATCCGCATAGGAGATAGCCGTGTCCTTGGCTAAGTGCACCGCCGCTTCCTCGTGGGTCATGCCCAACACCATCGGGTTGCCGCCTCTGTCGGTCCACCGTGCCATCTCGCTTCCGATCGAATAGTATCTGCCGCTCTGCTCCCAAAGGGCTGCAGGCATGACGACGGGGAAGAGCACCTCCTGTCCGCCGATGGCATCCATTTCCTCACGGATGATGTTTTCGATCTTGCGCATGATGCGCTTTCCCGGCATATAGAGAGAATAGATACCGTTTGCCATATACTTGATATAGCCGCCGCGCGTCATCAGCGCGTGGCTTTCGATCACACAGTCGGAGGGCGCCTGCTTAAAGCGCTGACCGAGCATAGCGGAAACTTTCATATTTGTCTGTTCCTTTCGGGGTTGTTCTTATATTATTACATATCTATTATTATACACCGATTTTGCTTCCAAAGTCAAGGCGCACAGGCAGGATTTGCAAAAATCAATCCAAAATTTGCCTGACGAAGACTGCAAGTTCCCGTTCATATTTCTCCCGGTCGGCCGTGTGGCACAGAACGTGGTCCGCTTGCTCTATCGATACAAAACGCTTCGGTGGGGCGGCGCGCCCGAAAACGCGCATCCCGCTTTGATACGGGACAAGACTGTCTTTTTTCCCGTGAAAGAACAGCTTGGGCAGGGAGCAGTCCGCCGCCGCGCCGGCGGCGGAGGGGGAGCGCAGGGAGGCGCGGATGAACAGGCGGAAAAAAAGATCGACAAGACAAACTGCGGCGCGGGGCAGGTGATACTTGCGCTTTGCCGCATAGACCAGTTGATCAAACGGTCGGTCGTAACCGCAGTCATCCACGATCCCGACGACATTTTCGGGAAGGGTCAGCCGGGTGGACAAAAGTGCGGTCGTGCCGCCCATGGACGCACCGTGCAGTAAAATCTGACAGCCGGGGAATCGTCGGGCGAGCAGCCGACACCAGCCGCAGGTGTCATGGGCTTCCTTGATCCCAAAGGTGACAAACCGTCCGCCGCTGAGTCCGTGGGCGCGTTGGTCGACCAGCATAAGCCCATATCCGTGCGACAGATAAAATGGAAAAAGAGCCGCGAAATCGCGCTCGGGCGAGGAATGATAGCCGTGGAGCAGCAGGACAAAGCGCCCCGACTGCCCATTCGGATAGAGCCTTGCATGCAGCCGCTTGTGATCGTCGGTCAGATACAGATCGGTGTACGCCCGTTCTGCAAGCAGGCGCACCCCATGCTCGCACGCTTCTTTGCATTCCGCCCGAAAGCCGCGGGGAGTGCGGCGCAGACTGACACAAAGAAAACAGCATACTCCAAATAGGAACAAAAGCAATATCGGCGTAAGAACAGCAAAAAGAAGTATCATATACATAGTTTAGACCAAAAAACGGAAAATAAAAGGTGTGAAAAATACCGGCAATATATTGATGAGCGTTAAAAAATGTGGTATAATATGTAAGAATATGCAATCAAGTACGCGATTTTCGCGGGAAAGGAAGTTTATGAGCAAAGCAGAAAACAGAACGGTACCCAAGAGAATTCTGTTCTTTCTTGCCGCACCTGCGCTTGTGTGTGTGCAGAATTTCGGACTGCTCAGACAACTGATTCGCCGGGAGGTCAAGAGCAAATATTTAGGCTCCTACCTCGGTATTCTTTGGAATCTGATCACACCGCTTACCATGCTGGTGGTTTACACCTTTGTGTTCGGTGTGGTTTTTCGCGCAAGATGGGAAAATCAGCAGACGGAAAATCAGGCCGAGTTCGCCCTTGCCCTGTTCGCGGGTCTGCTCTTATATAATTTTTTTTCCGAGTGTGTCAACCGCTCGGCCTATGCCATCGTGTCCAACGTCAATTACGTCAAGAAAGTGGTTTTCCCACTGGAGATCTTGTCGGTATCGCAGATTGTTGCGGCCCTTGTTCCGCTTGCCTTCAGCGTGGGCATTACGGTGGTAGGACGCATTTTCGTATTAGGATCGTTTGATTGGAAGATTGTCTTATTGCCCGTCCTGCTGATCCCCATGCTGTTTCTGATTCTCGGCCTTTCATGGATCGTTTCCGCCGTCAGCGTGTTCGTGCGGGATATGCAGCAAACCATCTCTCTTTTGGTCATGATCCTCGGCTATCTTACGCCGGTCTTTTATCCGCTGTCTATGGTCCCTGAGTTTTTCCGGAATATTATGATGTTCAATCCGTTGACCTATTTTGTCTCGGGCGGGCGCAATCTGCTGATGTACGGCCTGCTTCCCGATCCGCTGGGATACGCGGCGCTGTTTTTTGGCTGTTACGCATTTCTTTTGCTGGCGCTGTGGTTTTTCCGCAGGGTGAAGGGCAATTTTGCCGATATAATTTGAGGTGACCGAATGGAAAACGCGATCGTAGTCAAAAATCTCGGTAAAGCATATCACATCTTTGATAAGGTCAGCGACCGTTTCTGGCAGAATTTCCGCCGAAAACCCCTCTATCGGGAGTTTTGGGCGCTGCGGGACGTGTCCTTCACCGTGCCCAAGGGGCAGGTATACGGCATCGTCGGGCGAAACGGCTCGGGCAAGAGCACCCTTTTACAGATGATCGCCGGCACCCTCAAGCCGACCGTCGGCAGCATTGAATGCAACGGAAAGGTCGCGGCTCTGCTGGAGTTGGGCAGCGGCTTCAATATGGAGTTCACCGGAAGGGAAAACGTCTATCTTTCCGGCAATTTATACGGTATTTCCGAAAAGGAGATGGATCGGCGGTTTGCCGAGATCGAGCGGTTTGCGGATATCGGTGAATTTATGGACCGCCCGGTCAAGACCTATTCCAGCGGTATGTTTGCCCGATTGGCCTTTGCGGTCAATATCAACGTCAGCGCTGATATCGTCATCATCGACGAGGTGCTCAGCGTGGGGGACCATTTCTTCCAGGCCAAGTGCATGAGCGCCATTGATCGCATGATCCGCTCGGGCACTACCGTGCTGATCGTTTCCCATACTCAGGCCACCGTAAAGGCCCTTTGCTCCAAAGCGATCTTACTGCAAAGCGGTCAACTGGAGATGTTAGGCGACTGCGACGAGGTCATGGATCGCTATATGGCGCTCAGCCTGAGTGAGGACGCATACGGCGAGCCAGCCGAAGATGGACGGAACGAGCGGACCCGGGACGCTCAGGTGGTCAGCACAGCCCAGCCTCCCTTTGAAAAGCGGATCACAGAGCGATTTGGCGACGGGCGGGTACAGTATATTGAAACCGTGCTCTACCAGAACGGAACCGAATGCGCGGTGCTGAACGCCCATCAGAGTTGTCGGCTGAGTACCTTCCTGCGTGCAAACGAGGATATTGACACCACAATGGAATTGGGTGTGGTCATTCGCACCTTTGAGGGCATCGAGTTGTTTGCCATGAATAACTTTTTCGCGGGCAAGACCATTCCGCCCATGAAAAAGGGCGATGTGCTCCGGGTGGATTACGATTTCCCGGTCAAACTGGGCGCGGGAAAATATTCAGTGGCCCTTGGCTGTCGGGCCCCGGTGCAGGGAGAGTATGCCGACAAGGTGTTTAACGCGGCTATTTTCGACGTTGTGAATTTGAGTGCCCATCCCATACCGCTGCTCTTTGATATGCCCTATGAGATGACGGTGACCGGAGGAGAGCAATGAATTATCTTCCGCAAATGACAGAAGAGATGGCAAAGGCCTTTGCCGAAAGAGACTATGCCCGCGTGCGCGCCTGCCTTGGCGAGCAGTCGTACGAGCGGGTAGGCCTTGACCGCGCCATGCTGATACTCGACGATATCGCGGGTATCTGGCAGAGCGTGCAGGGCTACCGCTTTTTGGACGTGGGCTGCAACAACGGCTGGATCGGCCATGCCGTCGAGAAGTACGGCAACGTGGTCATCGGCGTGGAGAACGGCAATATCGACAGCCAGCAGCTTTACGATACCCTCCGCGAGGATGCGGGACTGATCCCGATTGTCTATGCCGATATCGCCGATTATCTGCGGGATAACCCCCACGAACGCTTTGATTTTACCTTTCTTTTGAGCGTGGTGCACCAGTGGGAATTCGGTTATGCACAGAGCGGCTTTGAGAGCAAGGGCGAGGAGGAGATCGCGGGCATCATGCGGGATATCCTCTCCCGTACGACCAAGGCGGTTTACATGGAGGGACCGGTGTGTGAGCCGGGCCTGTACGAGGGATATACCGAGACTTTTCTCGATCGTTTTTTGCCGCAGGAATACCGGAAAAACACGGTTTTCCTGTGTCACACGGTGGCCTCCAACGGTTATCTGCGTGCCCTTTATCGCATTCGTACCGACGACGTAAAGACCGACCCGTCCTCCGAGGGCAATTTGGAATCCCTGCGTGCGCTGTTAAAGCGAGAGGGCATAGATGCACGCATAATCCGCAACGGCAACCAGAGTGAAACCCGTTATGCGGCCCTGACCGACACAGAACTGATCATATCGGCCAACGGTGTGGCGCGTACCGACGACAGCATATACGGCGCGGCAAGCAATTGTGAGCGGCGCGCTCCGCTCTGGCAGTCGCTGATCGCGGAGCCTCCGGCCCATGTCAATCGGGTCTATCAGATTTATGATGAGGCGTATGTCCGCATCGAATGTCTGCGCGGCTTTAGCGGCAGCACTTTCGTTCCCGTCCCGGATTGGCTGACTTTCCGTATGCGTGCTCAAAAACGGCCGGACTATTCCTCCTTTTTGCTGGAGTGCACCTGGCTTGCAGATCTTGCACAGGGACTGGCCGAGCTGCACGCGCGGGGAATCGCACACGGCGATGCTTTTCCGTTTAACTGTATCGTAAATGACGAGAGCGCCTGCTGGGTGGATTTGTCCAATCTGTCGGACAGTGCCGTCTCCATGCGCACGGATCTCTTGATCTTCCTCGTTTTTTGCGTACATGAATTTTTGGGACGTGCTGCCGAAACCTCGGATTCTCTGATCTCTGAGTTCGCTTCCATGCGTATGGATCCGGCCGACACCGCCTGCACCCTGCGGGCTTTGTCCCGCTTATTCCGGGCAGAGCGCACCGATGTGAGGCCTCAGACCGAGCAGGACGCCATTCGGCTTCCGCGGGTGATTTTATCTTCTTTGTCCCCGATCTTTGAATATGATCCGGACAAAGAGGCGACCCTCTTTCGCTATCTGATCACGTCATACGCGGGATTGACCTTCCATATGCACTATTGCGATCTTTTGCAAAAACAGATCGGGATCTGTCACGCGCAGACTGCGTTTGAACGGGATGAAAACCGCCGTCTGAGGGTCAGCAGAGGCGAGTTATACCACGCTAAGACCGGGGCCGCCGAGGCGGCAGAGACTTTGCGCCTTGCAAAAGAGCGTATCCGCCAACTGGGAGGGGTGACCGACGATTTGGATGGTATTGTCCTGCCTGAAGCCGTAGCGGGAACCACCGACAGCGACCTTGCGGCCCTGCTCAGAGAGCAGACGCTTCTTTTGCGCCAGAAAGAGCGCGGGGAGCAACTGACTCGGGCGGAGATCGCACGGGTGCGGGAGCAACACCAACAGACCCTTGCCGAGTTGAATACCGCAAAGGACGCCCTTGCCAGGTCACAGGCGCAGATCGACCGACTTACCGAGCGTACGGCTCGTATGCAGGATCTGCAGGCCGAGATCGAGGCGCAGCGCGCAGGATTGGAGCAGGCGGGAAAAACCAATTTCTATCTGTCCGAAACCCTGAGCGGAGCCAATCTGGAAAACGAACGCTTAAACAAAGAGTGCCGCGCACTGGAGCAGGCATACGGCCGCCAGGCTGCACGTCTTGCAAAAGGCGAGGCACAGGTGCGCGAAATACAGCAAATACTCGAGGATACCGGTTTCTTGTCTGCCTCGAAAACCCTGCGCGATCTCAGGGGACGCGTTCAGGCGCTGGGAGAATGGATCGGATCTGATCACACGGAAAAAGGAAAGGAAGAAAATGCAAAAACTTAAAAAGGATGTGTTAAAAATATTGGATCAGTTGGGGTTCGGTATTGCCGCCCGTAAGGTGTACGTCTTTCTCTTGATGCTGCCCCGTAATCTGTTTGTCTATCCCTTTTGCGTCCGCGCCTACCATCGGCAGATCGACTGTATGGACTTGGGCGAGGCCAAGCGGATCTTTTACTGGCCGGGGAGTTTCGGCTGGAACGTGGTGCTCTTTCAGCGCCCGCAGCAGATGGCGCTGGCCTGCGGAAGACAGGGGCAGGTCACGCTGTATGAGGTCACCGGCAGGACCGACCCGCACGTGACCGATTATTTCGAGCAGGCGCCGGGGGTATGGCTGGTCAACCGGGAGAACTGGACCGCTCGCAGCGTGCTTATGCGCCGTATCCGCGCAAGCGGTGTGCCCCATTACGTCACCATGTATTCCACCAACCTGGAGTTTTCCCGCAGACAGTTGACGGCGGATATGAAAAAGGGAGATCGGTTGCTTTACGAGTATGTGGATCACCTGGACGCTTCGATCAGTAAGACCCGTGTGCTTCCGCCGGTGCTGACCGACCGCTTCAATTGGGTCGCCCAACACGACGAGATTCCCGTTGTCGCAACGGCGGATGCTCTCTGGCAGGACATTTATGATCACAGGGGAGAGCGCAATCTTGCCCTGATCCCCAACGGCGTGGATCATATGCATTTTCATCCGTTAGCCGAGTTAGGCGACGAGGCAAAAGCAAATCTCGGTCAGATCCGTCACTTTGTATGCTATTACGGCGCGCTGGCAAGTTGGATCGACTACGACCTTTTGCGGTATGCCGCTGAGCAGATGCCGGATGTCGACTTTGTGCTGATCGGACAGTTGTATGACGATTCTTTCCGGACGTCCGGGGTCGAGGCGCTTGCCAATATCCACTATCTCGGACCGATCGAATATTATAAACTGCCCGCTACGGCGGGCGCGTCCGCAGTATTTACCATTCCATTTCGGTGCGGCGATCTGGCGCAGGCGACCTCGCCCATCAAACTGTTTGAATATATGGCCATGAATCGCCCGATCGTTACAAGCTCCATGGCGGAGTGCCGTAAATATCGCTCGGTCATGGTCGCCGAGGACAAAGAGCAGTTTGTGACGCTTTTGAGAAAGGCGCTCGGCATGAGCGAGCAGAGCGACGCCGATTACTTTGCCGATCTGCGCAGAGAAGCGTTGGAGAATACCTGGGACGCGCGTGCCGAGGCGATGGACGCTTTCCTGACCAAATACGAGGCGGGCGCGAAAACGAAAGGATAACGCAGTATGACAAAAGACCGTACGGTTGCTCTGGTGGTCAGCACCTTTGACAAGGGTGGCCTCGAGCAGGTGGTATATAATCTCTATTTGGGATACCGTGCTGCGGGGATCCCCGCATACGTGCTCTGCCGCGACAAGGGAGGAGCACTGGCTGAGGCTTTGCCCGCAGAGGACTTTTTGTCCTTCGGAGGGGACGCGGGAGTCTTTTTCCGCTTTTGTGAAGAGAAAAAGGTCACGCATCTGCACTATCACTATAATTTATCTTTTATCGAGAGTGCGGCTTCCCACGGTTTATACACCATCTATACCCTGCACAACGCTTACACATGGTTTACGGATGAAGAGATGCGTTCGTATAGCGAGCGCCTTTCCCACGTCGATCAGATCGTAGCGGTTTCCGAATGGGTAAAGGACTACTACTGCCGCAGGACCGGTACGCCCGAGGCGCGGGTCGAGGTCATTGAAAACGGCGTGGATACAGCCGAACTTGCCCTTGACCAACTGCCTGAATCTTTAAGTCGGCAGGCGCTTGGGGCGGCCCCCGGCGACGTCGTGCTGACCCAGATCGGCTCTTATTGCCCGATCAAGCATCAGTTTGGCTTGATTGGAGTCATGGAAAAACTGGCAAAGGAAGACCGCCGGTATCATCTGGTGCTGGCGGGGGGCCTTGCCGATCCGAATTATTACGGGGAATTGCGGCAGGCCATCGAACACTCGTCCGTGCGGGACCGTATTCATCTTTTTGTGGATCTTCCTCATCGCTCGATCGGAGCGCTGTTGCGAGAGAGCACGGACGTCTTTCTTTTGACCACCCAGCAGGAGGGCTGCAGCAATGCGATCATCGAGGCGATGGTCTGCGGTAAGCCGATCGTCATGACCGACGTGGGCCATGCAGCCCGGGTTTCGCAGGTTGCTGCGGCGATCGTCGTCCCGCCCCCCTACGAGGATATTATGTCCATGCATATCCCGGAGATTGAACAGATTGGACGAATCAAAAATGCGTCCAACCGGGACGCGATCTGCAGCGCGGTGCGCGAAATCGCGGCGAACCTTGACGCATGGAACGACCGCGCCGCGCAGTCTGCCGACAGAGCGGACGATTTCTCGGTGGATGTGATGACTCTGGCATATCTGACCCTGATCGAAAATTCCGATCCTCCCCCGAAAACTGCCGCCGCAAGCGACGGGGTGGCGGAAGTGAACGCCCACAAACGCTATCTGCTGAGCGCGGCGCTGAATTCGCAGCAGGCGGCCCACAAGTTGATGACCGCCCTGCACGAGAGCGGACGCTACCGCAGACGCTATCGGCGCGGTGCGGACGATCCGGTGGGGGCATTGCTTGCCCGCAGCCAAGAACTTGCGCGCCTGCTTACCCTTGCCTGTGACCCCAAAACATACGACCGTGTGCGCACAGAGCAACAGGCACAGGAGTGCTCGGAAGACCTTTACCAGCAGATTCAGGCGCTTCTTTCCACTTCCAAATACCGCAAGCTGCGTTTGATCAACGGCTTGCTCTCCCGTCCGACGGCCGTCTTTTCCTATCTGTATGCGTGTCTGCGGTTTTTGCGCCATGACAACAGGCTCTTGCTGACCCTGACTGCAAACGACCGTCTGGTGCGTGCATGGGATCTGATCCGGCAGGCAAAACAGCAGATTGCTCAGAGCATGGCTTGTCCTGTCGGAGGAGGAGAGGCATATCTATCCCGCCCTCGTGCGGCTATCGACTATGACCCGACGGGAGCGACCCTGGCAGGTGCGTTTACCGCCGTACCGTTCATTTCGGTTCTTATGCCGGTATACAATCACGCGAACGTGGTAAAAGGAGCGATCGACTCGGTACTCTGCCAGGATTACCCGAATTTTGAACTGGTGATCCTGGACGACGGCTCGACCGACGGTCTGCAGCAGATTCTTGTTCCCTATCTGAGCGATGCAAGAGTGCGTGTCTATCGTCAGGAAAACCAAAAACTGCCCAACGCGCTGACCAATCTTCATCATCTGGCAAAGGGGGATCTGATCACCTGGACCTCGGCTGACAACGCCATGGAGCCGCAGATGTTGACCATTCTCTGCAATGAACTGATGCAGCACCCGGAGGCGGCGGTCATTTTCGGTGACGTGCGTCTGATCGACGAGCATGGAGCGCCTTTTGTGCACCCCAACCATCGGGACGGAAACAAGGATACCGATGATCCCTCTCGTATGCGGCTGTTCCGTGACGCACGCGCCCTCGGCTATGAATGCGACAACTATATAAATGCCTGTTTTCTGTATCGCCGCACGGCCTGTGAGGCGCTGGACTTTTTATACAATCCGGATATGTACGGCATTGAGGACTATGACTTCTGGCTGCGTATGCAAAAGTGCGGCAAAATTATTCACACCCTTCACGCACAGCCGCTTTACCGCTATCGCGTGCATCGCAATTCCATCAGCGAAGAGATGCAGACCACCCAGAATGAGGCGCACATTCGCCGTTCTTCCATGCTGATCGCCTGTGAGCAAAAGCGCCGCGAGTGGAGCGAAAGCCGATTTGCGATCACCACCGAGCAAGCGGACCTGCGGGCGGTTTGCGCCCGCCTACCCGTGGATCTTTCCTACGGCGGGGATAAAAACGTTTTTCTCGGTGGAACGGAACTTCCCAAGCATACCAAGCGCTATCTTGCCGCAGCATATCGCGCGGACGGCAGATACCACTGCTGTCTTGCTCATGACGGTTTTTTGCGGGAGCGTTTTTCCATCCCCGAGGGATATGATATCAGTCCGCTTGCCCTCAAAGCAAGGGAATTCTGCGATATGGGCATCTATTTTTACCCGTCCGGCACCGTCCGCCCGATCGGATGCGCGCTGCCGCTTGCGGGCGTGGACGCCGACGCGCTGTGCACATTGATCGCAGCCAATCCCGGTCTGCGGTTTGTGTTTGCAGACCTTGCGGGAGCAGACGAACAACTACTCGAAAGACTGTCGGTGATGCCGAACGTCATTCTCATGCAGCGAGAGGCATATGGCACAGACTATGTGGCATACGCTTCTTTCGGAGCGCTGCTGGTCCCGCCCTATTCGGATGGGTGCGCACCTTCTTCCGACCGTGCGGGCGCTCTGGGACTTGCCTGCGGCAAATGGACCTACTACTGTGGGGAGGATCCGGCACTTGCCGAGCTTCCGTTTACCGAGAGACTGCCGCAAAGCGGCAGGATTCCAGACGATTATGCGGACAGAGGCTTCAACGCACCGCTTGCCGACCGGTTTCTTGCCTGCATCAGCGAACAGGGAAGAGTGGCATCGCTGCTTGCACATATCAACGGCGCCCTGCAGGATATCGAGACCCACCGCCCGGAGTTTGCGGAAAATTATCCCAAACGCTCTGCTCCGACCCGGATTTTGCCCTGATCCGGCAAAAAAGTGCATATAAAATACGCAAAAAAGTAATTTTATACTTTTTTGCGTATTTACTTTGCAGTTGACTATGCGCATTGCGGCGGAGTGGAGGAGATTCCCTTGACTGTAAAAGAAATGCTGTGTGAACGGGAACGCAGCACACTGTCTGAGTTTGCCTTTTTATCCGAGCGTACTGCCGGACGCAGTGAGGCGCTGGGAGAAGATCATCTGCGCACCGAATTTCAGCGGGATCGGGATCGGATCATTCATTCCAAGGCCTTTCGCCGTCTGATGCACAAAACGCAGGTTTTTCTTTCTCCGAGGGACGAGCATTACCGTACCCGTCTGACCCATACCCTGGAGGTCACCCAGATCGCCCGCACGCTGGCGCGTTCCCTGCGGCTCAACGAGGATCTGACCGAAGCCATCGCCCTGGGGCACGATCTTGGCCACACCCCTTTCGGGCATGCGGGGGAGAGGGTATTGCAGCAGTTGTTTGACCGCGATTTTACCCACTGTAAGCAATCCCTGCGTGTGGCGGAAAAGATCGAACACCTGTGTCTGACCCACGAGGTGTTGGACGGAATCGTCAATCACGCGGGAAATGACCGTGCCGCCACTTTGGAAGGGCGACTGGTCAAATACGCCGACCGGATCGCTTATATCAATCACGATATTGACGACGCCGTGCGCGGCGGCATTCTCTGTCCGGAGGATATTCCGGAGCACCTGCGCCGTGCCCTCGGGCAGACCCACGGAGCGCGTATTGACACGATGGTGCGTGCGATCATCACCGAAAGCGAGGGGCGGCCGGAAATTTGTATGCGGGCCGACGTGGAGCAGGCGATGGCCGAACTGCGGGAATATCTCTTCAGCGCGGTCTATACCAATCCAACCGCAAAAGGCGAGGAGGTCCGTGCAGAGAGTATGCTGGCGTCTCTCTATCAGTTTTTCTGTGAGCATACAGACCTTTTGCCGTCCGAATACCGATGTATCGCCCTCGAGGAGGGGATCGGGCGCGCGGTTGCCGACTATATTTCCGGCATGACCGACCGGTATGCCATTGACACTTACAAAAAATATTTTATTCCGGAGGTCTGGCGGCAGACCGAATGACCGGGAGGAAAGGAAGCAGGCATGATCCCACGCGAAGTGATCGAAGAGGTCAAAGCACGCAATCCCATCGAAGACGTGATCTCGGGCTACGTCACCCTCAAGCGCGCGGGAAGCAACATGAACGGGCTTTGTCCGTTTCATTCGGAGAAAACCCCTTCCTTTACCGTTTTTATCGGCACTTCCAGTTTTCACTGCTTTGGCTGCGGGGTGGGCGGAGACGTGATCTCCTTTGTCATGCGCGCGGAAAATCTCGACTATCCGGCGGCGGTGGAGTTTCTCGCGGGGCGTGCGGGGATCACCATTCCGAAAGATGCCGGGGCGACAGCCGACGAGAGCAAGCACCGGTCACGCACGCTGGAGATCAACCGGGACGCGGCACGCTTTTTCCATTCTATTCTATATTCCGACGCCGGTCGACCGGGTTATGTATATCTCAAGGAAAAACGCAAATTGTCCGATGGGGTCATCCGGCATTTCGGGCTTGGTTATGCGCCGGAGGGATTCGGCGCCCTGACCGACCACTTAAAAAAACTCGGCTACACCGAAAAGGAAATGGTGGACGCTTTCTTATGCGGGGTCAGCAAAAAGACCGGGAAGCCTTACGATTATTTCCGCGGGCGGGTCATGTTTCCGATCATTGACGTCGCCGGAAACGTGATTGCGTTCGGCGGACGGGTTCTGGATGACAGCAAGCCGAAATACCTCAATTCTTCGGATACGCCTGCGTTCAAAAAAAGCAAAAATCTTTTTGCGCTCAATTTCGCACGCCGTCACTGCGAGGAACAGATGATCCTGTGCGAGGGATATATGGACGTGATCGCCCTGCACGCGGCGG
>CANQPT010000004.1 GCA_947625805.1 uncultured Clostridia bacterium | reverse complement strand
GTTTCGGCTGTTACCCGCATGGGTATTGACGATCTGCTCGAAAACATTCTGCTGGTAGCCGAGATGAAAGAACTCAAAGCCAATCCCGACCGCCGGGCAAAGGGTATCGTCATCGAGGCAAAACTGGACAAGGGCAGAGGCCCGGTGGCAACCATTCTCGTACAGAACGGTACTTTGCACGCAGGCGATGTGGTGATCGCGGGAACTGCGGTCGGCCGTGTGCGTGCTATGACCGACTATACCGGTAAAACAATCAAGAGTGCAGAGCCGTCCGTGCCGGTGGAGATCATCGGACTTTCGGAAGTGCCCACCTCGGGCGATGAATTCAACGCCGTCGAGGACGAAAAGATGGCACGCGAACTGGTCGAGCAGCGCAAGGAAAAGGCAAAGCAGGATCAGTTGAACGCCAACTCCAAGGTATCCCTCGACGATCTGTTCGCGCAGATCGGAAACGGAGTCAAGGATCTCAATATCATCGTCAAGGCCGATGTGGTCGGATCTGCAGAGGCAGTCAAGCAGTCGCTCGAGAAACTGTCAAACGAAGAGGTCAAGGTCCGGATCATTCACACTGCGGTCGGCGGGATCAACGAGGGCGACGTCATGCTGGCTGCAGCGTCCAACGCACTGATCGTCGGCTTTAACGTCCGCCCGGATAAGGGCGCCATCGATTCTTCAGAGCGCCAGGGTGTGGAGATTCGCACCTACCGCATCATCTACGAGTGCATTGAGGAGATCGAGGCGGCCATGAAGGGTATGCTTGCCCCGACCTACCGCGAGGAGATCCTCGGCCATGCAGAAGTGCGCCAGACCATCCGCGTTCCGTCGGTGGGTACGATTGCCGGATCGTACGTGCAGGACGGCAAGGTATCGCGTAACGCCATGATCCGCGTGGTACGCGACGGTATCGTGATCTTTGAAGATAAAATTTCATCTCTTAAACGCTTCAAGGACGACGCCCGCGAGGTAGCGTCCGGCTATGAGTGCGGTATCGGCCTTGAGAAATTCAACGATATCAAAGAGGGCGATATTCTCGAAGCCTATCAAATGGTCGAAGTCGAGAAATAATTTAGAATGAGGGGGGCTTTTTGAAAAAAGCCTCCCAGCCAGAAGAAAAAGCCCTTTTGGGGGCTTTTTTTCTGGCTCAATCAGCCCGGCACTATAATGTCGGTCTGATTGATACTTTTATTTTCTCTTATATCTTCGATTCAGTCGATCAATGATATACTGTGCGCCGACCTGACCGCTGGTGCCGAGGTTGTAGAAGTGTTCCTCTTTGAGCGTGTGGATGCGCTCGCGGTACTCTTCCTGATGCTCAAGCAGGTCTGCCACTGCCTCTGCGGCGTTTGCGACCTCGCTCTTCTCGATCGAGCGCCCGATCTTTGAGCGGGCAGTGATGTCAAAGGGTACGAGCGGGATTTTGTCGTATTCACGGTTGGTCACTTTCATCTCGGTGTTGATGAACAGCGACGGTTTGTCGGTGGTGAACGAAAACTCGAATGCGATCCCGCTCCAGTCGGTAATCACCAGATCCGCCGTATAGACCGTGACGTTGGAAGAGAAGTCGGTTTCGATCGTGAAATCCTCGCAGAAGCGATCCTGGTATATGTCCATGATCTCTTTCATCTTCATGGGGAAGCGGCGGACGTATTGCGGATGGGGACGCACTACGATGCGGTATCCTTTGCCGTACAGAGCATTCACCAACTCGTCAAGGCAGGAATCCATGATATTGTCATACTGCCATGAAGGGCCGATCAGTACGGTCTTTTTTTGATTTTCCTTCTTTTCGGTCGCCTCGTATGCGGCGATCATTTTGTCGATCAGACCGTAGCCGCATTCTACGATGCGTTTTTTGCGGGTGTGGCGCAGTCGTTCGATGGCGCGCACCTCGATCGCCTGTTCCCGGCTGACCGCAAAAATCGTGTCAAACGCATCAAACGCACCGGTGCGATAGGTCAGATTCACGCTTGTGCCGCCGTGATCCACAAAGATATACTCTACATTCGGCTTGACCCGGGAGCGCTTGATATGATATTTTTCCAGGTCGGGCGTAGTCATTACGACAATGTCAGCCTCTAATTTCATCATCAGCGAGATCAGCCGTGTTTCGTCCACATAATACGGGTGAATACGCGGCTCATTTTTGCGGAAGATCGCGTCGTTCGGGTCGCTGGTGACGTAGTGTATGGTAAGATCGCTCTGCGCAAGCAGCGCTTGGATCAACGCTTCAAAATACTTGTAGTAACCACTGCCTTCGGCATAGAACATGACCTTCATATCCCGCACATTCTCGGGTGCAAAAAACTCTTTGTAGTATTTCTTTGCCAGCGCCTTGTTCTTTTTTGTCTGTTCTTTTTCTTGGGCGGCAGATTTTTTGATGGCTTCAAGCGCCTCATAGTTGATATATTTTTTTGGCGAGTAGATAGCGTTGACCAGATACATGACCGCGATCGAAAACAGGTTGCCGAAGGTCCAGTAAAGTCCAACGCCTGCCGGCACGATAAAGGCAAAGAAGGTGGAAAAGGCGATCATAAAAATGGTCATGCCCCATTGTGAGAGTTTGTTTTGTTCGATCTGAAGCACGTTGATATGATTCTGGATCCAGCACATGAGCAGGGCAGAGAGTCCTGCGAGGATCGGTACAAGAAAGACCAGATTGAGCACGGTAATGCTGGGCGTCTGTGCGAGATTGAAACCGAGGAAGTCCATCTTGAGCGCCTGAATGTCGGCGATGGCGGCCTGCGAGCCGGGAATGGATGCGAATGCCTCCGGCATTTCTCTGACCTTTTCAACTACCGTAAGTTGTGCGGTCGATCCGAGATCAGCAACCGTTGTGTGCATGAGTTCCGCCGTTTTTGCGAGAAGAGCATCCCGCAGGTCGGGCGCGATATGCAACAGGTGTTTTAACGGCTTGTAGATCACGTCCAGCAGTCCGAGAATGATCGGGATCTGTAATAAGAGCGGCCATACGCCTGCCATCGGGCTGTAATGCTCGGCTTTGTACAGCGCACTCTGTGCGTCCACAAACGCATCCTTATCGTCCACGTACTGATAGCGAAGCGCGTCCAGGCGCGGCTTCATTTTGACCATTTTGATGGAATTTTTCTGCACCAGCAGAGAAATCGGAAACATAATGATCTTTGTGAGCAGTGTGAAAAAAAGAATTGCAAGTCCGTAGTCCCGGAACAAAAGATAACACCAGCGCATCAGGTATCCGAGCGGTGTTCCGATAATCGTATTGATAAAGTCCATTTTTACTCCTGAGTGATTTTTTTACAAGTGGGGAAGAGCAGATACCGTGCCTCGGCAACAATGTCCTCCCGTCGTACGAAGGGATCGTCCCAGACGCGGGAATCGGAGGAGTTTGTCCGGTTATCTCCCAGCATAAAATAGCAGTCCTCGGGTACAGTCAGCGGCGGACAGGTGTCCTCGGAAAAGGTGTCGACGTATGCTTCTTCCAATAACTGCCCGTCTACATAGACTCGTCCTTCACGCACCTCGACCGTCTGTCCGGGCGTGGCTATAATCCGCTTGATCAACAGGTGTCTGCTTATATCTTTTTTATGAAAAAAGACGATGTCCCCGCACTGCGGTTCTTCCGTACGGTATGCCGTGCGAAAGCCCAGCAGAAATGAGCCGGACGGTATGGTCGGCTCCATCGAGCCGGAGGGGACGCGGGCGTTTACGATCCACAGCAGATTGACGGCCGCCGCAAGCGCGATGGCAAGCAAGGGGATGCAAAACGTGCGCAGGACGGCGGTCGGTTTGGCCGGACGGTGGCTCATGCCCCCTGTCCGGTACAGATATTGAGTGCCTTGGTGAGGATCGCAACCTTTTCGCGTTCTTGGGCCAGCAGTCGGCGCAGTTCGCGGTTTTCCGCCGCAAGGCCGGCCTCTCCGCCGGTTTCGTCATACTTGTCCTCAAATGTGGGAATTGCAATCGTTTGGGCCTTCGGCGCACTGACAGGCTGCGGTGTACTTTGCACTTGCGATGCGGCGGGCTGTGTTTCCGGAAGATCGTAATCTCCGAGGCCGGTGTCGTCATCATCCGTATCGTCGTAGTCCCGGATATCGGCGGCGCCGTTCTTTTTGTGCTTTGAAAATACCCGCTTTATCTTACGGAAATAGTACCCGAACGCAGCGCCGGCCGCGATCGCCGCTCCGGCGATGATCTGAATGATATAGGTCATTGCAGAGGGATCGATGTACGCAAATGCCGTCACAGAAAAGAGCAGCATTGCGAAGACAAAAAACCAAATAAAAGAAAGCAGTTTTTTCATTTTTCTTTCTCCTTTTTAATTTGCGTCGTAATAGGGGTATTGGATGGGCTCGCGGGAGATCTCGGTCCAGTTTTCAAACTGATTGGCGTCCCCTTTGACCCGGTAAGTGACCGTTTCTATATCCCTGTGTTTTTGCTCCGGGTCGCAGGCCTGCATCCAGAAGTAACGGGTCATCTCCTCGTCCTCTCCGATCGATTCGATCGTGCGGCCGTACGGTTCGGTGTCAATTCCAAAGTAGGAAGCGATTGAAGCGCGAAGATTGTCATGACAAACCTGCTTGTTTGAGATGGCCATGGGGGCGGAGGTATCGGCATTTGCCGGCTTGATAAGCAGAGCGGGGCAGCGTACACCGTCTAATGCGGTCAAAGTCCCTGTGCGTGCGTGGTCTGCGGAAACGATAATGGTTGTATTGTCATACAACCCCTTTTCTTTCAGGTCGTCAATATATCGGAAGATCATGTTGAAGTTTCCTGCGATCTGCGCGTACTGCGCCGGTTTGAATTCGCCCGGAGTGACTTCCTCGCCGTTTTCATCCATGGTAAACGGCTCGTGTGCACCGCTCAAATGGTAAAAGGTAAACATACCCTTTTCTCCCTGATCCACGGATATGCCTTCTTCCCGCATTTTACGCCAGAAAACCGGGTCGTTGACCGTGTAAATATCGTGGTCAAAGCCCTTTACGGTACTGATTGCGGCAAGATCGCCCGTATACATCCAGAAAGAGGATTTGAATGCCTCGGGCGCGTAAACATAAGCGGAAAGGCTGAGCATATAGCGGTACATGAGCGAGTAGTTGATCGAGCGGTTGGCCGGAATGACGTTGTCGGCAAGCCCGTATATGTTATCGGCGTCCCCGACCACATACGGCTCATCCGGGAAAAGCCTGACCTGATATCCTGCGTCGTGAATATCTTTGATAAAGGTCGAGGTTGTCCATGCTTTTTCAAAATATTCGCTTACCGGAAGGGTGTAGTCGTTTTTTACGCCGGTCAGAAGATAACAGATAGAAGGCATAGTGCGGGTATAGCTGCCGGTAAAATTGTGATAATAGGTAAACCCGCGCAGATTTTCCTGCCACTGGGGATTTGCCTCTATGACGTCGTCCGCATATATATTGTCAAGGCGGTCCAACAGGAAAAAGACGACGTTGTTCCCGTCGGTGACATGAAATATGTCCGCATCGGAAACGATTACGTCATTTTGTACCTCCGGTACGCCGCGCATCAGCATGGAACAGAGAGCGACCGTCTGCGCACCGATCAGGATAATGCAGACAAGGCGGATGAAAAGGGTCCAGAAGCGGCGGCTGAAATACATCAGCGCAAAAACCGCCGCGGCAATCCCGCACCAAAGCAGGAAATTCAGCACTGCGGGGACGGAATATGCCGCCCAATCGATGGCGTGCCCGTCGAGGGCTCCGTGATCGATGTTCAGGAAATTCCGCTGTAAATATCCGGCGATCGTGACCGCAAACAGCGCAGACACTGCGTAGTTAAACAGTTTTCCCCGCAAAATGCAGAGCAGAAGAAACAGTCCCGCAAAGACGGCGAGTCCCGCAATCGCAATGGGAAGTACCATTGCCGAAAAGGGGAAGTTCAGAAACTGGGAACTTTGAATATACAACTCATACGGCCCGAACACGATAAAGGTAAAGGCAAAGGCGAAGGCGCATAACGCGGCAAGGCCCGCGCGCATAGCGAACGAGCGCTTGTCCTGCCACAGTCCCCGCATTTTTTCACGAAACTGACTCCGTCCGCTGCGGCCCGGTGCGCCGACGGACAACGCATCACACGCTGCGCGAACTTCCTGCAAGGAGGGGTCGCTTGACAGCGGTGAAATGTTTGATTTCCTTGTTTTTTTCAACACACTTTCTCCTTCAAATATTTTTTTCAACAAAATTATACCACTTTTTGATTTGGATGTAAAGGGAAATGAAGCAAGAATTTATTTTAAGTTATATTCTCAAAGTAAATGCAGCCGTGCAATTCAGAAGTTGCGTTCCCTTTGAGAATGTACAGAAATTTCTATTTATATTCCGTTTGATATAGATTGCACAGCACGCGGGCGCATTCCGCACGGGTAATATTGCCCGCCGGACGGAACGACCCGTCGGGATACCCGTTGATAATTCCGGCGCCGACCGCTTTGCGCACACCCGAGCGTGCATATTTGGGCACGGACGCGGCGTCGCTGAAGGTCAGTTCCGCCTCCGGCGCATCCAATTTTCTTGCCACGACGGTGACCAGTTGTGCGCGGCTGATCGGCTCAGAGGGCAGAAAACTCACGCTACCGTCGGGATTCGTTGAGCCAAGCATCAACCCGCTTCCCAGCGCGGCACGGATATAGGGGGCCGCCCATTTCGGGATTTGATACCGGTCGGCAAAATCAAGCGGCTGATCCGCATAAAGAGAAAGATCGATCTGATAGTAGCCGACGATCATTTTTGCAAATTCCGCCCGTGTCAGCGTGTTAGAGGGGTGAAACAGGCGTTTCCCGCCGCTTAAATAGCCATTGGTCAGGTCTAAGTCATAAATGATCTGAATGTCGTTTTTTGCCCATGAATTTGAAACGTCGCCAAAGGCGGGGGTGTCGGTCCCATAGGATAGGGTAATCTCGTCTACAATACAATCCATGACAGCGTCCGAGGCAAGGGGCGATAGGATAGACACGCTCTCTGCCGGGAGGGCGAGCGAATATTGCCTCCAGCCGTTATACGATGCATAATCGAGCAGCAGGGAATACGCACGTTTTTCTACCGTTCGGTCGGCATACATGATCCGTGCGTATGGCGCTGAGCAGCTGCCTTTGACCCAGACCTTGATCGCGGATGCTCCGCTTTCCGGAGTATAGGGCGTGGAGTAGGTGATCGCACTGCCGCAAAAGCGCATACCCGCAGTCTGGTGTTTGCCGTCTGTGTATTGATAGGTGTTTTGGTCTGTAAAAACAAGATAAGAAGAAAAAGACAGCGAGCGGTCATCAAAGTCAGTGATGATCACATCTTCTTTGCCGATCAATACCTGCAGCGAGATGGTCTGATATCCGTATGTCGCAGAAACCGTAAAACTGCCGGAGGTATATGCGGCGTCCGCGTGAAAGACAAGATCGTTGTCGATATATCCGTAGGTACACCTTGCGGCGGCAGTTCCTTTGTCCAGCGTTTGCGTACCGGTAAAGGACCATTTGAGCGCCGAAGCGGGAAGATAGACCGGGAGGGCGGAACGTCGTCCCATGATCGGAAGTTTTGCCTGTCCGCCGACCGGAACGGACACAGAAGAAGCGGATAATGTAAGTCCGTCAAGGGCGGAGATCACGGTCACGGTCGTTTGTCCGAGCAGTCGTTTCCCGCCGCAGTTTGCGGTGACGCCGATAACGGCGTTTCCGCTCTGCGTGCCTTTATATATACCGTCCGTGAGTGTTCCGGGCCCGGAAATAAGCGAGTAGACCGCATCGCTCACGGATTCCCCGGTCGCCTTTCCGGACGCGGTCACCGCCTCACAGGACAGGGCAAGCGAGCCGCCGGTCATTAAAACCGGAGTGGACGGCGTAATGCGCAGTTTGGCGGCGCCGTTGTCGGTCGGCCCTGTGAATAGAATGCACCCGCCGATCAGCCGATCGCTTTGATGGGTGATCTTTTGCGCCGTTTCATCGGTTTTGAGGGCCGCAAAGGTAGACTCTTCGCAGTCGAGCAAATATGCCTGTGTACACCCAAGTGTACGCAGTTCTGTCGCCGTCTGTTGGGCATTCAACCCTCCTGCGTATTTTCCGTCCCCGTCACAGGCAAAAAAGAGCAGTTTCCCGGCAGAGGTTATCCCGATCGCCGTGCGTGCGGAAAGCGCGGTATCCGTGCTTACGGTTTTTCCGTCTTTCAGGATCTGTGCACTCGTTCCTGTGACGAAATCGGCATCTTCCCAGCCGCCTGAGAGAGTGACGTGTATACTCACGCCGCTCCCGACCGGCAGAGCCGCCAGCGTGCGTGCGGCGCCGTCCGTATTGCTGATGCTCAGTGCAAAGCATCCGTCCGGAATCGCAGTATCCGCTTGTGTGGAAACGGCGGTCAGCGTGGCGTTCACGGTTTGCCCTGCGCGCAGGTATGCGCCGCCGGTGGGGCGGAGGATCAACTCGGTGCGTCCGCCGCTGCTTTTGGTCGATCTTGCAAACGCAGGGGATAAAAGACACATTCCGTCCGCAAACGCAGGCGCTTTGTTATAACTGTCGATCGAAAACGTCCCGCTTGGGGTGGTCAACACGGCGCTCACCTCCGGCAATCCGGTCAGGATGTTCCGGTCGGTGCGCACACCAACGCAGTTTCTCCCTCTGCGGTCAAAGGAAAGGATCATCCCGTCGGAAATCAGCAGGCCGAGCGGAACGCCGGTCTGGATTGCAAATTCATCTCCGTTCACAGCGCCAAATACGTTGATTCCGTCCGCTTGGGCGAGATCCAGCATGGAAGCCGCGCTCTCTCTGCCGTAGAGCTTTGCGCCGTAGGTATGGCGCAGTCCCGCCTGTCCGCCCGGCGCGTAGGAGAATACGTAGCCGATCTGTGAGCCGGAGTCATTTGCCGCTATGATCTGCGTGTATTCAAGTCCCTCACAAAGGGTCTCTCTGACAGTCACGCCCGCGTCACCCAACCCTCCGGAAGAAGCAAAAGAGGAAAACGACGCCAGCCACAAACACAAGGCAAGCACCGCACAAAATCTTCTTTTCATTGCAGCCTCCGACTCTTTTTTATTCATTATAACAAATTTCGCGCGCCTTGTAAAGAAAAAAGTCCGAACGGCGGCACGCTTCCGGGGGATCAAAGAAAAAACCGCCCTTGAAAAGAGCGGTAAATTTAAGACGCGGTGTCTTTTGTGCTGTCTTTGGCGGGGGAAAAGGCGTCGCATTTCTCCCGTTCGCTGCAATCAATATGTGAGATGCATCGACAACTTCCGTCATTCTGAACGATATTCTTCATGATGACCACGTTTGCGTCCACCACCGGGCAGTACCGTTCAAAGATAATGGGATTTTTGTTTTTTTCCATCATTCACGCCTCCCGTATACTATTATTATAGTAGTACGGTGTGGCGCTTATTCATTTACGGCGTTTCTTTTTTTTGGGCCGGCGAGTAGCCGTCCAGGTGCGCGGTTTCAATCGCGTGCATGACCCTGTGTGAAAAACCGTCGTAGCGCGCGTCCAGCATGGCGATCAATTCTTTGACTTCTTCGCGCTCTGTGTGCTTGTCCTCGGGGCAGGGCGAGACCGTGACCGGAACGTTGTTGTGCCGGACAAAATATTTGATGTCCTTTTCTTTTGCGTAGATCAGCGGGCGGATCATGGTAATATCCTTGCGGGAAAGATAGGTGACCGGCGAAAACGATCCGAGCCGTCCCTCGTGAATGAGATTGAGCATAAAAGTCTCCACCACATCGTCAAAATGATGCCCGAGCGCGATCTTGTTGCATCCGGCGGCTTTTGCCGCGTCATGCAGGATCCCCCGCCGCATTTTGGCGCAGAGCGCGCAGGGGTTGCTCTCCTTGCGCTCCTCAAAGATGATTCGTGCAAGATCGGTCGGAATGATCCGCAGCTCGACCTCTAAGTCCTCGCATAACTGCCGCACGGGGCTGAAATCCGCTCGGTCAAAGCCCATGTCCACGGTAATCGCGCACACCTCGTACGATACGGGGTAAAAACGGCGCATGGCGCACAGGGCAATGAGCAGTACCGCCGAGTCCTTGCCGCCCGAAAGCCCTACGGCGATCTTGTCCCCGGGGGCAATCATCTGATAGTGTTCGCAGGCGCGCCGCACAAAGGACAGCAGTCTGCGCGTGTCGAAGTTTTTCATGAATCAATCATACCACAAGAACGCACGGAAATCAAGGGGCATATACTGTGGTAAAACCAATTTTCCCGCGTAAGAAAACGACGATTGATTTGCTCATGAAAACACGGGCGGCGAGAGCCGAGTATGCAAAGATCGATCGTTTTATTGTTTTCGCAAGCGGAGAGGAGAAAACCGTGGCTATTAAAATTTTCATCGACCAGGGGCACAACCCGACCAATCCCAACGCGGGGGCGGAGGGAAACGGTTACCGTGAACAGGATATTACCTATGACATCGGTGTCCGCCTGGCGTATTTATTAAGACAAAACTCCAATTTTGACGTGCGTCTTTCGCGCAATTCGCCCACCGAGCAGTTAGGTACCAGCAACGCCACGTCCCTTGCCGCCCGTGTCGACGCGGCAAACGCATGGGGCGCGGATTATTTCATCAGTCTGCACACCAACGCATCTACGATCACCAGCGCGAGCGGATGCGAGGGCTACGTCTTTTCGACCGACGGCAAGGCATATCCGCTCGCCCTTGATATCTGCAAATATCTGGCGATCCAAACCGGCATTCCCGACCGCGGCGTATTCGCGCGTCCGACCCTTTATGTGCTGCGCCGCACCCGTATGCCTGCGACCCTGATCGAAATGGGCTTTATCACCAACCCGGGCGACGCTTCGCTTATGACCGGCAACCCCGACGCCTTTGCAAGGGGAATCTATAACGGGATTTTAGCGTATTTCGGGATGTTGAACTAAAAACACAAGAGGACACAGTGAAATGCGTGATATTTTTAACGGAGCATAGATGCAAAAATCCGATGAACCGGGAGAAGGTCATCGGATTTTTGAGATTCTTTGTGATAAAAGCGTCCATCGGATTTACGTTGGTGATGCAGGGGATTTGTCAGTTCCATTCCACTCGCTTAACGGTCGTGCCGTCACTGGAGAAGAGCACCGTTCCGTCGAGGTCGGTACGGTAATAGGTGATACCGCGCTCCTTGAATCTGGTCAGTGTTTCTGTATGCGGGTGACCGTAGTCGTTATTCAGGGCGCAGGAAATAACCGCGTATGTAGGGGATACCGCGTCGAGAAATGCTTCGCTTGACGAAGTGCTTGAGCCGTGGTGGCCGGCCTTGAGCACATCGCTTTTGAGGGTTGCCGCACTGAAAGCGGACAAGATCGCTTGCTCCGACTCCTCTTCGGCATCTCCGGTGAACAAGAAAGCGCTATCGCCGTAGGTCAGTTTTGCGACGATGCTTGCGCTGTTTAAGTTGTCCTCGATCGTGATCGGCCCAAGCAGCGTGATGACCGCTCCGTCCAGAGAATAACTTGCCTCCGGCTCTGCGATCTCGGTCCGGCAGTTTTCTTTTTCGATCGCCTCAAGGGTCTTGCGGTAGATGGATGTAGTGGTCGTGATATCGGGCATAATGACACACGCAACCTCAAAGCCCTCGAATACGGCGGGCGCTCCGCCGATATGATCCTCGTGCGGGTGGGTAAGGATAAAATAATCGATCTTTTCTACACCTGCGTCATGCAGATAGTTTACCAATGTGTTAGAGGAGGATCCAGGTCCTGAGTCGATCAAAGCGGTATGACCGGAGGGGGTGGTGATCAGTTCTGCGTCGCCCTGTCCGATATCTATGTAATGGACATACAACACGCCGTCCGCGACGCTGGAAACCGTGATGGTTTTCTTGAACAGCCCCGACTGCCACAGGAGGGCCACTGCAACGACCAGCAGCGTAATTACGGCCGAGAGGATCGGTGTTTTACCAAAGCGAATTTGTTTTGTTTTTCGTTTCATGACCTTATGAGAAAAAGTTTTCCTTGATATAGTTGCACAGCCGCAGCGCGGGAAAAGAAAGCAAAAACCAGAAAAAAGAATAGAGAAGACAAATCTGTCCCAGCAAATTGAAGGGAAGACGGGAATAGTCCCAAATGCGCATATGAAGTTTCAGATTCAAAATCACGCCGGCGGTGAACTCGACGACGGTGATAAACAGCGAGCAGAACACGCATTTGGTACTGCTTTTGCAGGTGAGCTTTTCATTGGTGTAGTAGATGCCGCACAGGCAAAGTCCGCCGGTCAGCGCCATGGTCCAGTGTGTAAACCCCCGCCAAAGGATCTCTATGGCCGAGTACAGCGCCGCTCCGACGGCGAGCAGCGTCATCACTTTTTTATAGGCCTGCATAAAATCACCCTCAAACAGTGTTTCGCGGCGGGGTGATTTTTATGCAGAAAACTCAGAATAAAGGTGCGAATAACTTGAGCAGTTGTGTGAAGAAACGGGGCAGTCCCTTGTCCTTCTTGCAGTCCTTTTCGGTGATCGGCAGGGAAATGCGGAAAGTCCTCTCAAAATCCTCTTTGAGCGATTGCAGCGCCGAATGGTCATAGAAAAGTTGTGCGCACTCAAAATGCAGGTACAAACTGCGGTAGTCAAAGTTGACCGAGCCTACGATCCCGCAGGTGTCGTCGGTCAGAATGTTTTTCGAGTGCAGAAATCCCGGCTCGTATTCGTAGATCTTTACACCGCTTTGGATCAACTCTGTATAGGAAGAACGGGTCAGCAGATGCACATATTTTTTGTCCGCGTGGTGGGGGGTAATGATGCGCACGTCGATACCGCTTTTCGCGGCAAGTTTGATGGCCGTGTCCAGTTCTTCGTCCAAGATCAAATAGGGCGTCATGATGTAAATATAGCGGTTGGCACGGTTAATCAGATTCAGATAGACGTTTCGTGCGGTCCGCTCACTGTCAAACGGACTGTCGCAATAGGGCTGGAAGTATCCCTCTCCGTCTTCCGTATGCATGGGATACAGGTATTTGTCCGTGCACTCCGGCTGTTTTTCGAAAATATTCCAGTTGCGCAAAAACATCATGATATAACCGAGGGCGGCATCCCCCTCCACCATAATGCCGGCGTCTTTCCAATGCCCGAAGCGTTCTACCAGATTGATGTATTCGTCCGAGAGGTTGACCCCGCCGGTAAAGGCGATCTTTCCGTCAATGACTACGATCTTGCGGTGATCGCGGTTGTTCTGCATGGTGGAGATGACCGGCACAAAGCGGTTGAATACTTTACAGTTTATGCCGTATTCGGCGAGGGTCTGATTGTATTTGCGCGGCAGTGTGGTGATCGTGCCCATTCCGTCGTACAAAAAGCGTACATCGACCCCCTCGGCGGCTTTTTGTTTGAGAATTTCGAGAACACTGTCCAGCATTTGCCCTTCGCCGACAATGAAAAATTCGATGAAGATATATTCTTTTGCCTTTCTTAATGCGTCAAGAAGCGACGCATGCATCTCCTCTCCGCTGGAGAAATAGCGGGCGTCGGTGTTATGATAAAGGGGGAAGCCGGCCTCTTTCAGATATCGGGTGAGGGAAGCGCGCTCCGGATGGTTTATGCGCATTTGCTCGGACGCATCCGGCTCCAAGCAGGCGGCGGTTTTGATCTCGTTGTCCACGCTCTCGATCCGGCGCTTGAATCGAAAGATGCTGAGCCGCCCCTGGCAAAAGATGTACAGAATGCCGCCGAATGCGGGAAAGAGCAGGATCGGTACCGACCATGCCAATTTGTAGGACGCGCTCTCACGTTTGTTGACAATATGGAGCACAACGAAAAAACTAATGACTCTGCAGGCGATTTGAATGTAAAAAACCGAAACATATAAGTTCCAAACCGAAAAACAGATGAGAACGATCTGCGCGGCAGCAAGCAGAGAGATCAGCAAAAGATCGGTAAAAAAGGATCGCAGTGTGTTTTTTGGATATTGTTTTTTATTTTTTTTCATCTTGTTCTCCCGGGATGACCTGTCGGATGTTTTTTTCGATTTTGATGCGCGGAACGATCACGTCGTGTCCGCAGCCCTGACAGCGCAGTTTGACGTCCGAGCCCGCGTGCAGGACGGTCATGCGGCTCGACCCGCAGGGATGCGTCTTTTTCATGATCAGCGTATCTGTGGGTTGAAATTGAACGATCATTGTTCCCTCCGTCTTTCTTTCGTCATATTATAGCACAAAAAACGCCGTTGTGCAATCGTCACGGAAATGACAATCCTGTAAATTATGCAAAAAACAAAAATATTCTTTGACTTATGTTTGCCTATATGATATAATTTGATGAAAAGCGTGTACGGAGGATGTTATGATTATTCTCGGGATCGACCCCGGTTATGCGATTATCGGCTATGGAGTGATTGAATACCTGTCCGGCAAATTCCGCACGTTGGGATACGGGGCGATCACGACCGCTGCCGGGCTGCCGATCGCAGAGCGCTTAAACAGGATCTATAACGATATGGAACAGATTTTAGAGAAATATCACCCGGACGAAATGGCGGTGGAGGAACTGTTTTTCAACAGAAATCATACCACTGCGATCCCGGTCGCCGAGGCGCGGGGTGTGATCCTGTTAGCCGCCGAACGGACGGGGACAAAGATCTTCGAATACACTCCCGCACAAGTCAAGCAGGCGGTGGTTGGGTACGGCAACGCCGAGAAAAATCAGGTGATTATGATGACCAAGAGCCTGCTGGGCTTAAAACAAGGGCCCAAACTCGACGATACCGCCGACGCGCTTGCGATCGCGGTCTGCCACGCACATACCGGCGGCTCCCGCTTGCGGAATTTTTATAATCTGAAATAACGGAGAGGGAAATGTACTACTATATTTCGGGCGATCTTGTAAAAACCGATGTGAACACCGCCGTAGTGGACAATCACGGCATTGCATATATCTTAAACGTGTCCTTGAACACCCTGCAGCATCTGTCGGGCGCCGACACGGTCAAGTTGTATACCTATTATTCGGTGCGGGAGGATGCCCAAGAACTGTTCGGCTTTTATGACGAGGAAGAACTGTCTGCTTTTAAGTTGTTGATTACGGTTTCGGGCGTTGGTCCCAAAGCAGCGCTTGCCATCCTGTCTACACTCAGTCCGGAAAAACTGGCCGCTGCGGTTTCTTGCTCCGACGTCAAGGCCATCACCGCCGCACAGGGCGTCGGCAAGAAGATTGCCGAACGTGTGGTACTGGAACTCAAGGACAAATTTACCGCACCGGCAGCGGGCGGTGAGGCGATCGGGGAGGACAATCTGCTTCCCGCGACCGACAATCTGTCCGAGGCAATCAACGCGCTGGTGGTGCTCGGCTATTCCCGTTCTGAGGCAGCGCGTGCCATGGACGGGATCGATACCGCGAACATGGCGATCGACGATATGATTCGCGCCGCACTGCGGCGCATGATGTAAGGAGGGCGCATGGAAGAATTTTTCGACACCGAATACGACTTTGAAAACCGTATTGTGACAAATGAACTGTCCGCCGAAGACAGCGCAAGCGAGCCAACCCTGCGTCCGCAAAGTCTTGTCGAGTATGAGGGGCAGAGCAAGGTCAAGGAGAATCTGAAAGTATATATCGACGCGGCCAAACTGCGCGGCGAAGTGCTCGACCACGTGTTGCTTTACGGCCCTCCGGGTCTGGGCAAGACCACGCTTTCCGGCATTATCGCAAATGAGATGGGGGTCAATATCCGCATTACCAGCGGTCCTGCGATCGAAAAGCAGGGCGATCTGGTCGCCCTGCTCACCAACCTGAATGACAAGGATATTCTTTTTATCGATGAAATTCATCGTCTTCCGCGCACGGTAGAGGAGATTCTTTATCCTGCGATGGAGGACTATGAGATCGACATTATCGTCGGCAAAGGCCCGTCTGCACGCAGTATCCGCCTGACCCTGCCGCATTTTACGCTGATCGGAGCGACCACACGCGCCGGTCAGCTATCCACGCCGTTGCGCGACCGGTTCGGGGTGTTGCTCAAATTGGAACTGTATACCCCCGAAGAACTCTGCAAAATCGTGCTGCGCAGTGCACAGATCCTCGGCATCGAAATCGACGGCGGCGGCGCCCGCGAAATCGCAACCCGTTCCCGCGGGACGCCGCGGATCTCCAACCGTTTGCTCAAGCGTGTGCGCGACTATGCACAGGTGTGTGGGGACGGTAAGATCGATGGAAAAATCGCCTCATTCGCCCTGTCTAAGCTGGAAATTGACGGGCTTGGTTTAGATAATCTCGACCGCAGGATGCTCATGACCATTATCAAGAACTATAACGGCGGTCCTGTGGGGCTGGAGACTCTTGCCGCCACCATCGGCGAAGAGGCCGTCACCATCGAGGACGTGTACGAGCCGTATCTTTTGCAAATCGGATTTTTGGCGCGCACCCCGCGCGGACGATGCGTCACCCCGCAGGCGTACGAGTATCTGGGCGTTGAGCCCAAAGCGCCGCTTGCCGCGTCCGACCCGCAGATCCGCCTGTTTGATATGTCGGACGGGGACGTGTAATGTTTATTGCAAAGGACTGGGCCGAATATCAACTGCTCGACGCCGGCGGCGGCGAGAGGCTGGAGCGTTGGGGAAAGTACACCCTCATTCGTCCCGACCCACAAGTCATCTGGAATTGCCCCAAGAACGAACTGTGGAAAAAGGCGGACGCCTCCTATCACCGCTCAAAACAAGGCGGAGGCGCGTGGAATCAGAATCGCCTTCCCGAATCCTGGCAGATCGCGTATGCGCCGCTGAATTTACGGTTTTTGATCAAACCCATGGGCTTTAAGCACACCGGGCTCTTTCCCGAACAGGCGGTCAACTGGAACTGGTTTTCCTCCCTGATTGCCGGGGCAGGACGTCCGATCAAGGTGCTCAACCTGTTCGCCTATACCGGCGGCGCTACGGTCGCGGCCGCCCGTGCGGGCGCCGGCGTGGTGCACGTGGACGCGGCAAAGGGCATGGTTGCCCATGCAAAGGAAAACGCCCGTCTTTCCGGCCTTGCCGACGCGCCCATTCGCTATATCGTCGAAGATTGCAAGCGCTTTGTCGAGCGGGAGATCCGACGGGGCAACCGCTATGACGCGGTTATCATGGATCCGCCGTCTTACGGGCGAGGGCCGAGCGGTGAGATCTGGAAATTGGAAGAGAGCATAGATGGTTTTCTGCGTTTGTGTACACAGGTGCTTTGTGACAAACCGCTCTTCTTCTTACTCAATTCCTATACCACAGGACTCAGTCCGTCGACTATGGGATATCTATTGCAGTTATATCTTTGTTCGCGCTTTGGCGGCAGTGTCCGCGCGGACGAGGTCGTTCTGCCGGTGCACAGCACGGGCGGATATCTGCCCTGCGGTGCTGCGGCACGGTGGACGGCGGAAGAGAGGATACACATTTGACTGACCCGTATTTACAAATCGAAAATTTAAGTTTTTCCTATCCCGCACAGGGAGAGGGGGAAGCAGCCCCAGTTCTGCACGGTCTGAATTTGCAGATCGAGCGGGGGAGTTTTGTGGCGGTGCTCGGGCGCAACGGCTCGGGTAAATCGACCCTTGCAAAACTGCTGGGCATGATCCTGACCCCGACCTCGGGCAAGATTCGGATGGGCGGAAAAGAGATCACCGACCCGGCTTTGACCGAGGATGAGCTGTTTGCCCTGCGGGCGGGAGTAGGCATGGTCTTCCAGAATCCCGACAATCAACTGGTGGCGACCATTGTGGAAGAGGATATCGCTTTCGGGCCGGAAAACCTTGGGTTGGCCCCCGAACAGATCCGTGCCCGGGTGGACAGCGCCCTCGATACGGTCGGTATGCGTGCCTATGCAAAACACGCCCCCCATCAACTTTCCGGCGGACAGAAGCAGCGGATCGCCATTGCAGGTGTGATCGCCATGCGCCCGGAGTGTATTTTATTTGACGAGTCGACTGCCATGCTCGATCCCACCGGGCGGGCTGAGGTCATGCAGACCGTCCTCGCTCTTAACAAAGAGGGGATCACGGAGATTTTTATTACCCATAACATGAACGAAGCGGTCTTGGCCGACCGGGTGCTGGTCATGGACGAGGGAAGGATTGTTCTTGACGGTACGCCAAAAGAAGTTTTTGCGCAGGCAGATACCCTGCGCGGGTGCGGCTTGGGCGTGCCGCAGGTCACCGAACTTTTTGAGGTTTTGCGGCAGCAGGGACTGCCGGTGGGAGAGCCCGTAATCAGTGAAGAAGAAGGGGCAGAGCGCCTGTATGCTCTGTTGAATCAATGAGCACAAAGCTGGAAGTTAAAAACGTTTCATATGAGTACAGTCCCAATACACCTTTCGCGGCGTCGGCCCTGACCGATGTGAGCTGCGCTTTTGAGGCGGGAATGATCACCGGGCTGATCGGTCATACAGGCTCGGGTAAAAGCACCCTTGTGCAGATGCTCAACGGTCTGCTTCGCCCTGTTTCCGGGCAGATCCTTCTGGACGGGCGGGATATTTGGGAAAACCCCAAACAGTTAAGCCGCGTGCGCTATCGGGTGGGACTGGTTTTTCAGTACCCGGAGTATCAGCTTTTCGAGGAAACGGTTTCCGCCGATATCGCATACGGCCCCAAAAATATGGGCCTTGATGGTGCCGAAATCGACGCGCGGGTGCGTGAGGCGGCGGAGTTTGTCGGTCTGGAGGCCGATTTGCTCGACAAATCTCCTTTTGAACTCTCCGGCGGACAAAAGCGCCGGGTGGCCATCGCGGGTATTCTCGCCATGCGCCCGGAGGTGCTGGTGCTTGATGAACCGGCGGCGGGTCTTGATCCTATCGGGCGGGAAACCATATTCGACGCGGTGCGGGCCTATCAGCAGGCAAGAGAAGCGACCGTGATCATCGTCAGCCACAGCATGGAGGATATGGCAAAATACGCTGAACGCCTGGTGGTCATGAGCGAATCCCGTGTAATCTTAGCGGGTACACCGGATGAGATCTTCCGCCGGGCCGACCTTTTGTGCAGCATAGGACTGGACGTGCCGCAGATCACCCGCACCATGATGCGTCTGTCTGAGTTGGGACTTCCATGCCGCACGGATATTTTTACCATAGAGGCGGCAAAAGAGGAGATTCTGCGCCTTTGGGGAAAGGAGCGGGAAAATGCTTAAAGATATTACCCTCGGACAGTATTTCCCGGGAAATTCCATTCTGCATCGGTTGGATCCACGGGTAAAGATCGTGCTGACCGTGCTCTATATCGTCGCACTTTTTCTTGCCAAAAGCATGCTGTCTTTTGTGTTTATACTGTGCGTGACCGTTCTGCTCGTGCTGCTGTCGCGCATAAACCTGCGCGTGATCCTGAAGGGAATGAAACCCATTCTCTTTATCATGGTCTTTACCATGATCCTCAACCTCTTTTTTACCCGCGGCGAGGGGGAGCCGCTTGTGCACGTTGCATTTGTCCGCATTTACAGGGAAGGCATTACGACCGCTGTCTATATGCTGGTGCGCATTGTCTGTCTGCTTGCGGGAACAAGTATCCTGCTCACCTATACTACCTCTCCCATCACGCTCACCGATGGAATCGAGCAGTTGCTTGCACCTCTTTCGGTGCTTCATGTGCCGGTACATGAGTTTGCAATGATGATGACCATTGCTCTGCGCTTTATTCCTACTCTGATCGAGGAAACCGACAAAATCATGAGCGCGCAGAAGGCCCGCGGTGCCGACTTTACAAGCGGAAGTCTGCTGCATCGGGTGCGGGCGCTGATTCCGATCCTGATCCCGCTGTTCGTCAGCGCTTTCCGCCGTGCGGATGAGTTGGCGATCGCCATGGAATGCCGCTGTTACCGGGGAGGAGCGGGCCGTACCCGCATGAATCGACTGCATATGCATATCCGCGATTACGGTGCGCTCGTTTGCATGGTCCTGTTCGGCGCGGGTATTGTAGTGTTAAATATCTATACTTCCCGAATCGGTTATGGACTATGAAGATATTGCTTGAGTTAGCCTACTGCGGCAGCGCTTATCACGGGTGGCAGGTACAGGGGGATGCACTTACGGTGCAAAAAATCTTGCAGGACGCATGCGAGCAGCTGTTCGGGTACCGTCCGCCGGTGACCGGATGCAGCCGTACCGATTCCGGCGTGCACGCGAAACAGTTTTTTTGCACGGCTGAGGGCGTATTTTCGGTCCCCGTCGACCGTATACCTGCGGCGCTGAATACGCTTTTACCCGAAGACGTTTCCGTGCTGGACGCCCGGGAGGTAAGCCTTGATTTTCATGCACGGTATAGTTGTACGGGGAAAGAATACTTTTATGATATCTGCATTTCCCGCTATCGTGATCCGTTGACGGTGGGCAGAGCTTGGCAATATTGTCGGCCGCTGGACGTCAAGCGCATGAATCAGGCGGCGCAGTATTTGTGCGGCAAGCACGATTTTGCCTCGTTTTGCGCCGCCGGCTCATCGGTTATCGACACGGTGCGTACGGTGAGCGCCCTTACCGCAGAACAGGCAGGGGATCACATTTTGGTGCGCATATCTGCCGACGGTTTTTTATACAATATGGTGCGCATCATCGTGGGTACGTTGGTCGAGGTGGGCCGCGGCGCCATGCCGCCCGAGCAGGCCGAGCGTATCCTGTATGCCGCCGATCGAAGCAAAGCGGGACCAACCGCACCCGCCTGCGGTTTATATCTGAATCGGGTTTTTTATTCTTAATTTCTCACGGAGGAACAATGGCAAAAGCCAAGAAAACCAAAAAGAAATATGCCGATCTGCCTCCCGGAGTGACGCCTTATTATCTTTCGATATCAAAGGCGCTTGGGCGCGCAAAATGGGTCACGGTTTTTTTGTTAGTCGCAGCGCTTCTCGCCTGTGCGGTTTTTGCGCGCAATGAGATCTCGCTCTATAACTTCCGCTATTTGATGAAGCATTTTGATATCAACTCGGAGGACAATGCCGGGAATTTTTCCACCCTGCGCTATGAGGATAACGCCGCATATGCGTTCGGGTATTATAAGGACGATCTAATCTTAGCATCTTCCACCGGAGTGGATTTTTACGATATGCGCGGGAATATTGTTTTGTCCGGCACTCATGCCATGTCACAGCCCTCCTTAGTCAGCACCGACCGCTACCTCTACCTGTATGATCAGGGGGGATATACTTACTCGGTCTATGATTCCTTTTTCTGTATCCGCACAGAAACCCTCGACTATCCGATCAGCCTGATCAAGGCAAGCGGTTCCGGCGTGTTTGCCATCGTGACAAGAACCGTCGAGTACCGCAGTGCGGTCTATATATACGATCAGAATTTCCGCGAACGCTCTCAGATCTTCAAGGATAAACTGATCATGGACGTAAATATTTCCGCCGACGGCTCCCGCGTGCTGGCGCTCTCGCTGGAAACCGACGAACAAGGTGCGTTTTTTACCGAGATTCAGTCGGTAGAACCGGGCAAGAGCGATCCGGTCTTTACGGTCACGGTGGAGGACTGCTATCCGGTGCAGGCCGCTTATTTCTCGGACGGCGGGGTCGGCGTGCTGGCGTCCGACCGATACCTTGCCTATGACAAGGACGGAACGTTGCTGTCCGAGCACCGTTTCGCAGGGCAGACCCCGACCGCGTGTGCCTTTGCAGACAACTATGCCGCAGTATCATTCAATCAAAGCGTGATCGGCGCGAAAAGTACACTGTATTTTTATGCGTCAGACGGGTCTTTGTCCGGGCCGTTTTCCATCGACGGGCAGGTCAAAAAACTCCGCGGGGAGAACGGGTATGTCTATGCATTGCTGACCGACGCTGTGGCAAGAATGAAAACGGACGGGTCCCGGACCTTGTATGAATACACCGAGCACAACCCGCTGGATTTCCTTGTGCGTGACGAACAGTCAATTTTGATCTGTTATGCAAATCGGACCCAGTCGGTCGTATATGCGTTCAGCGCGGTAAATGAGGAGGAAACAAACGATGACAATCCTGTTGATTGATCTTATCTTGGCGGCCATTTTGGTCCTTGCCTGTATCAGCGGATATCGCAAAGGTTTTATCAAGGCGCTCATCGGCCTTGTGGGTACGGTGGCGGCGCTGATCGTTGCCACGGTCTTTTCCGGGGCGCTGGGTATGTGGATCAATGACACGTTTGCCCATCAGGCGGTCCAGAATGTGATCAGCGAGAATGTGAGTTCAGCCCTTGAAAGTGATCCCGAGGCGGGGCAGTTGGTGTTCGGCGCGGTGGATCGGTATGTGTTCAGTTCCGGCATATCTGCCGAGGAGTATGTCGCCCGGATTCAAGAGGAAGGATATGATGCGGTAGACGCGGTGTCCTCTGAACTTGCCCAATCGATTTCCGTTCCGTTGTGCAAATCGATCGCATATCTTGTACTGTTTGTGCTGGCAAGCGCTGTTCTTCGGATTGCCGCGCATATCTTGGATCGGATCTTCCGTCTGCCGGTGCTGAAAACCGCTAACCGTCTGCTCGGGCTTTTGCTCGGTGCGCTGTGCGGGCTTTTGCTTGTCATGCTTCTTTCCCGGCTGTTTGTCTGTATTCTGCCGTGGCTTGCCGGAAACTTCCCGCAAGTTTTTCAGGAGGATTTGCCTTCAAAAGCGCTCTTGCTGCGTTTTTTCAGTGAATATAACCTGTTTGCCGGCATTGTTTCCGGTATCAGTGACGTAATCAAATAAAGGAGAGCAAAAAGAACATGGAGTTATGTGTACGCTGTCATAAGCGGATTGCGGTGGTGTATATCCAACGCATTGAAAATAACCAGACCAAAAGCGAAGGCATCTGCCTCAAATGCGCCAAAGAACTGGGCATCAAGCCGGTCAATGATATGATGCAAAAGATGGGCATCGGTGATGAGGAACTCGACCGTCTGGATGACGAGATGGAAGCGCTTGTCGAGTCGGGAGAAGTGCCGGACGACAGTGAGGGCAGGGCGCCTGCCGTGGATTTCAGCAAGAT
The DNA here is from genome assembly GCA_947625805.1 of uncultured Clostridia bacterium. Taxonomy (GTDB): domain Bacteria; phylum Bacillota; class Clostridia; order Oscillospirales; family CAG-272; genus CAKSEI01. Next base: position 59,899 of record CANQPT010000004.1, on the reverse strand, counting down.
CTTCGGCGGCTTTGCTCCCGGCGCTCACAAAGAAACCAAAGACCAGTCCGGGGAAAAGAAAAGCAAGGCTCCCAAGCGCCGTTTTTTGACCGAATATTGTGACGATCTGACCGGAAAGGCACGAGAGGGAGCGCTGGACACCATCGTCGGGCGCGATCGGGAGATCGGCCGCCTGATCCAGATTCTCTGCCGCCGTCAGAAGAATAACCCCTGTCTGATCGGTGAGCCGGGTGTGGGCAAGACCGCGATCGCGGAGGCTTTGGCGCAGCGCATTGCGGCGGGCAACGTACCCTATAAACTCAAAGACAAGGAAGTACATTTGGTCGACCTGACCGCTCTTGTGGCGGGCACGCAGTTCCGCGGGCAGTTTGAACAGCGTATCAAGGGCCTGATCAATGAGGTCAAGCGTTTGGGAAACATCATTCTGGTCATCGACGAGGTGCACAGCATCGTGGGTGCGGGTGACGCCGAGGGAAGCATGAACGCCGCTAATATCCTGAAGCCGGCGCTTTCCCGCGGGGAGATTCAGATGATCGGCGCTACCACTCTGTCCGAATACCGCAAATATATTGAAAAGGACTCGGCCTTGGAGCGCAGATTTCAGCCGATCATCGTCGAAGAGCCCTCGATCGAGGATTCTATCCGTATGCTGACCGGAATCAAAGGGTATTATGAAACCTTCCACGGTGTGCGCATTCCGGAAGAGACCGTCCGTCGCGCGGTGGTTTTATCCGAGCGGTATATCACCGACCGGTTTTTGCCGGACAAGGCCATCGACCTGTTAGACGAGGCAAGCGCCTATCTAGCGCTCTCCTCTCCCGTGATCGAGAAGATCAATGAAACGGTCGACCGCATGGGCGCGCTGAAAACCGAACGGGAGCAGTTAGAGGGCGAGGAGGAAAGCGATGAGGCGGCTTTAGAAGAGAAATACCGCCGTCTTGCCGATATTAAGGCGGAGGAACTTCGCCTGAAAGGTGAATTTGACGCGCTTGCGGCGGAAAAAGAGCACGTGGTGCTCTCGGATGCAGACCTTGCCCGGGTGATCGAGATCTGGACCGGTATTCCCGCCTCCAACATCACAGAAAACGAATTTCAACGCATCGACCGCCTGGACGCCTCCTTGAGAGCACGCATTGTCGGTCAGGACAAGGCCATCGACGCCCTCTGTCGGGCGATCAAGCGCAATCGTGCGGGCGTGTCTTATGTGAGAAAGCCGGTGTCGTTTATCTTTGCAGGTCCTACCGGTGTGGGCAAGACCGCGCTGGTAAAGGCGCTTGCCGCCGAGTTGTTCGACTCGCCGGAGACCCTTATTCGCCTTGATATGTCCGAGTTTATGGAAAAGCACTCGGTTTCCCGCATGATCGGTTCGCCTCCGGGCTATGTGGGCTATGACGACGGCGGACAACTGACCGAAAAGATCCGCCGGAAACCCTATTCGGTCGTGCTCTTTGATGAGATCGAAAAGGCGCACCCCGATGTGATGAACATCTTATTGCAGATCCTCGATGACGGCAGGATCACAGACGCGCAGGGGCGCACGGTCAATTTTGAAAATACGGTCATTGTGATGACCACCAACGCAGGCTCAAATCTCAATACCAATACGGCGGGATTTTCCGGTGAGCGCGGGTTTGCAACCGAGGATCGCACTATGAAGGCCCTCTCGGATTTCCTGCGCCCGGAATTTCTCAACCGTGTAGATGAGATCATTACCTTTCATCCGCTCACGCGCGAGGACTTTGTGGGGATTGCGCGGATCATGCTGGCAGATCTGGCGCTCTCGCTTTCGGAAAAGGGCATTACGCTTACCTATACCGACCCGGCGGCCGATCTGATCGCCGAGCGCTCGTACAGTGAAAAGTACGGTGCGCGCAATATGCGCCGTTTTATCCAAAATGAACTGGAAGACAAGATTGCCGACTGGATCATCTCCGGCCACGCCGGGCCGATCCGCGTCATTCACGTGGACAGTACCGGACAGAATTTAAGTATTGACTGTAAATGAGTAAGTATTATGACGCCTCTGCGGATCAGGTGATCGAAGAGGTCAAGAGCAATCGCTTTGCGGGGCTGACCCGCCGGAAGGCAAAAGCCAGACTCAAACGGGATGGGAAAAACATCGTTTTTCCCACCCCGCAGGGTTTTTTCCGCGAATATCTCTTTCATATGCTTACCGATTTCACCTCGGTGCTTCTTTTGCTGACCGCTCTGATCTGCCTGATCTTCCGCCATGATTTCAGTGCCGTGGTGATCGCAGGGACCATCGTATTCAGCTATCTGCTCTGTGCGCTGGTCTTTTTGCGCGCGCAAAAGGTGCTCGAAAATATGGGATCGTTTGCGCTTCCCGTGGTCAAACTCATGCGTGAGGAGCGCTTATTCATGGCGCGCTCGGAACAGATTGTGCGGGGAGATATCATTTTTCTGTGCGCGGGCGACGTCGTGCCCGCAGACGCACGCCTGATCGAGAGCGATCATCTTATTCTTGACGAAAGTCGGATTGCGGCCGGCTCTTCCGTATATAAGGACGCGGAGTTTGTCGCCGCATCCGGCCTCGATACCGGCTCGCAGAAAAACATGGTCTTTGCTTCCACAGTCGTTTTGTCCGGCTCGGCCAAAGCCGTGGTGGTCACGACGGGGGCCGGCACTGTGGTGTGCAAAATGCGCCGGAATGCTCCCATCGTATCTCACGAAAAGCTCCGTGTGCTGGAGCGGCTGCGCAAGATCTGCGGCGGTGTGGGCGTGGGTATGCTCATCCTTGTCTTTGCGTTGACGGTTATATCTCTTTTCTTGGGCTCGGGTCTCGGACTGTTTGAAAATATGCTGACCTTTCTTTCGCTGGCGGTGGCGTCCATGTCCGAGTTGTATATGGCATTCGGTTATATGATCGTCGCCTGCGGCGTGTTCGGCGCCCTTCGCCAGTATAAAGATATCAACGCGGGCGCCCTTATAAAAAATTCTTCCAAACTGGATCAGATCAAGCGGATCAGTTGTATTGTCGCCCCCAAAGACGGAGTCTTTTTGGTGGACGAACTATCCCTTTCGCAGGTCTATTATGACGACGTGCTCTACGGCGTGGGCGACGCGCATTTTCCCGAGGGATGCGGAAGGATTCTCAAACTCGCGGTCATTTCGACCGGTATTTACGGCGGCAAAAATCTTGTCAGCATCAACAGCGCGGGCAGAAACGTCTTTACCACCGAGGAAAATGCCATTATCTGCTGTGCGCAGGAGCATTCTCTTTATAACTATAATCTGGATAAAGAATTTCAATTGCTGGATCACGTAAGCGCCCAGGATCACAATCCCTACGATACCACTCTGGTGCACACGGATAGCTCAAATATGGTGGTGGTGCGCGGTGACGCGCTGTCCTTAGTCGAACAATGCACCCATCGCCGCAAAGGGGAAGAGAGCGTGATTCTCGGCACAGCGGATACAAACGAGTTACTGCTTGCCGCCAACCGTATGTCGATCGGCGGGTATCGGGTGTGCGCAGTCGCAACCAAGGAAACCGGCGTGATCGACCTGACCGGACTATCCCGCGCGCAGGCCAGACTGACCCTCGAGGGCTTTGTGCTGTTCAAGGAAACCCTGCTCCCGGACGCCGTCAAGCAGATCCGCGCGTGTGCTGACGCCGGCATCAAGGTCATCATGACGACCGACACGATCTCGGAGGCACATCGCTATACCGCGCGCGCACTGGGCGTTATCAAAAACGACGACGAGATTCTGAGCGCCGAGCAATTTGCGCAGATGGACGAGGGTGTGCTGGTCGCGGATATCCGGAGTTATTCGGTTTATGAGGGGCTGTCTGCGCGGCAAAGGCGCAAACTGGTGGATCTTCTTAAAAAGGCAGGGGAGAGCGTGGCATATCTTGGCTCATCGGTGGACGAGTCTGCCGTGGTGAGCGACGCCGACGTGGGATACAGTCAGTCGGTGACCCTGTCCGCCCGTGCAGACAAGGGCGGGGTAGACACGCTCGATAAAAATATTCCGATTTTGCTGAAAAGTGCGCGGGATGGAGCGGGTCGCGGATGCGATGCACTCAAGTTGACCTCGGACGTAATCGTCTCGGCCGCGGACAGCTCCGGAGGCGGTGGATTCAACGCCATCGTACAGTCGATCCGCGTGGCAAAAAGCGTCTATGAAAATCTCTTTCATATGCTTTCTTATCTGGTCTGCGCACAGATCGCCCGTCTTTTGCTGGTCATAGCCTCCGTTTTCTCGGGTGCCTTTCCATTTGCACCCGTTCAGATTGTAGTCAGCGGCCTGATTGTGGATTTTGCCGCGGTGGTCGTATTTGCCTTTGACCGCCCGCGTTCCGCGATCTTAGGTGAGGCGGTCGGCTATGATGACAGGTTTTTGCATCCGCTCCGGCACCTGCTGCCCTCACTGATTTATGGCCTTATATGGGCGCTGATTACAGCCGTGACCGGGGCCGTGGGCATTCTGTTCGGTATTCCGGGCAACACTGTGATCTTCGTTTCTTTCCTGCTTACCCAGATGGTTTTCCTTGCGGAATTTCGCTGCGAAGGCAGTATCATTCGCTCAGGAAAAGGCTTTAACAATATCTTTGCCTTGACACTTGCCTGCCTGATCGCATTTTTGCTGCTGACACGCAATCTGCCTGCCGTTTCACTTGCGTTCGGTATGGAGTACGGCGCTCCTTACGCTTGGCTACTGTCCCTGATTCCGCCCGTGTTGCTGCTGGTGAGTATCGAGATCCGGAAATTGATCCTCTGGCGCAAGCAGCACCCCGCAATCAAACGGAAACGCTTTGCGCACTTCAAAGGGAAAAAACAGGCTATGCCTGATCTTTCCGCCTTTGAGCAGACCGGAGCCGAGCAGCAGAATCCGACGGCCGAATATGAAGACGACCCGCTCCCGGAGCGGGCGGAAGTTCCCGGTGCAGAAAAGCAGATGCGGGAGTTGGTACGCCTTTCTGTGTTGTGCGCGCTGAGCGATTGGAACCCCGCCGGTCAGGAGAACTTTACCGCTTATGAAGAAATCGCCGATACGGCTGCCGGTGCGATCCATACCGACTCTACCCTCGAGGTTATCGCTGCCGTGCTGATTGCCGCTCTCGGCGACATCCCGGGCGTGGGCTTTGACGATTGTGTCGCCTGTGCCGGGAAAATCAAAGAGTATATGGAACTGTAAGTTTCCGTTTCCGATCCTGCTGCCTGATCGTGAAAGCAAGAAAACAGCGGCTGCCGTCGGCTGCCGCTGTTTTCTTGCTTTATTTTGTCTTTTCTTCGATCATTTCGACCGCGTGATCCAAAAGATCAAATTCCATGAGTTCGAGCATACCTCTGTCACACAGAGAGGCCAGTTTGGGATCCAACGGGAGTTTGGCGAGTACGTCAATGCCGTATTTTTCGGCGGTTTGCTCAATTTTACTTTCACCAAAGATCTGATGTTCTCGCCCGCAGTCCGGACATTTGACATAACTGTAATTTTCTACGATACCCAACACCGGAATGCCCATCATCTGTGCCATATTGACCGCTTTCTGTACGATCATGGATACCAGTTCCTGGGGACTGGTCACAATGATGATTCCGTCAAGGGGCAAGGATTGAAAGACGGTAAGCGGCACGTCGCCCGTTCCCGGAGGCATGTCCACAAACATATAATCGATGTCTCCCCAGTTGGTATCGGTCCAGAATTGGGTGACCGTGCCCGCGATCACCGGCCCCCGCCAGACCACCGGCGAGGTTTCGTCCTCAAGCAGCAGATTGACCGACATGACTTTGATCCCCGTCGTGGTCAGGGCGGGATTCATTCCATTCTCGTCACCCGTGATCCGGTCGGTCAACTGAAACAGTTTGGGAATGGACGGCCCGGTAATATCTGCGTCCAACACTGCGGTTTTATAGTCCCGTCTGCGGAAAAGCACCGACAGCATGCCGGTGATCGACGATTTGCCGACGCCGCCCTTGCCGCTGACAATGCCGATGACTTTCTTTACGTTGCTTGCCTTATTTTGCTCTTTGAGCAGGCTTTCCGGCTGATTTCCGGCGCATCCGCCCGCGGCGGCGCAGGAAGAACAGTCGTGGGAACAATTTTCATTGCTGATTTCTTCTGACATGATCATCACCTCTTCATATTATTATACACTACTTTTTTGCTTTGAGCAAGTCTATCAGCCAAACAATCGCTTTATACGAAAAAAATATCGCAAATTATAAGAATTTCCACGCTTTTTTTCGTAAAAAACCGTGGAAATTTGGCCGCTGATATGATATAATATACGGGAATGTAATGCCACGCGCACAGCGTTTTAATTTATTGCAGGAGAGATAAGCATGAAAATATCCGCTGTTGCCGAGTTGCTCGGCGCAAAGGTCGTATACGGAGATGACCTTTTGGGAAACGAAGTCAATTCCGCGTGCGGTTGTGATATGATGAGCGACGTACTCGCCTATGTCAAGGATCAGGCGGTACTGCTCACGGGTTTATGCAATCAGCAGGTCATCCGCACAGCGCAGATGATGGATATGCGGTGCATTGTGTTCGTGCGCGGCAAACAGCCGACCGAAGAAATGCTCGACCTTGCCCGCGAGGCTGAGATCGCAGTTCTTACCTCCGATTTACGGATGTATACGGCCTGCGGTATCCTGTATACCGGCGGCCTGCGGGGCGCAGCCAAGCCTGCGGAGGAAGCAGTCTGATGGCCGAGGCAGTACGCTTTCATTTTGACGTGGACGGAGATAACTTCGCGTCTGCCGGTGAAGCGTCTGTTCAGGTGAAAAAACTGCTCCGTCAATTGGCCCTTTCTCCCGAGGTCATCCGCAAGGTTTCCATTGCTATGTATGAGGGAGAGATCAACATGGTCATCCATGCAAACGGCGGCACAGCCGACGTTACCGTGGAGGAAGACCGGATCACCATCGTGCTTTCCGACAGCGGACCGGGCATCGCGGATATTGATCAGGCGATGCAGGCAGGCTATTCTACCGCGCCGGAAAACGTACGATCGCTCGGCTTCGGAGCGGGCATGGGTTTGCCCAACATGAAGCGCAATACCGACCAAATGCAGATCGAGTCTACCGTCGGCGTGGGAACGACCGTGACCATGGTGGTGCTCATCTGATTTGTATAAACGGAGTTTGATATGAGCAATTTCAAGCATTCTGTTTCCCTGATCGCTGAAAAGTGCAAGGGGTGTACCAACTGTTTGAAACGCTGTCCCACAGAGGCGATTCGCATCCGCGACGGCCATTCGGTCATCGACGAGGATCGCTGTATCGACTGTGGGCAGTGCATCCGCGTCTGCCCCTATCAGGCCAAACGGGCATCCAGCGACCGTTTTGAGAAGTTCGCGGATTATAAATACAAGATCGCCCTTCCTGCTCCCGCATTGTATGGGCAGTTCGAGCGGCTTGAAGATATTGATTACATTATTTCCGGCTTGTACGAGTGCGGCTTTGACGAGGTCGTGGAGGTCGCGCGCGCGGCCGAGTTGGTTTCCGATTATACCCGCAAGTATCTTTTACGCGAGGGTATCAAAAAACCGGTAATCTCGTCGGCATGTCCGGTTGTGACGCGGCTGATCAGTATGCGCTTTCCTTTTTTGAGCGATCATCTTCTTCCCATTCTGCCGCCCATCGAACTGGCGGCAAAGTTGGCAAGGGAAGAGGCGCTTGCACTCCATCCGGAGTTGTCCGATCAAGACATCTGCGTGCTCTTTATCTCACCGTGTCCGGCCAAGGTCAGTTATGTGCGCAATCCCATCGGTGTGGAACGCTCGGCGGTAGACGGCGTGCTTTCTATCTCGGATGTATACTTCAAACTGGTATCGGTGATGAACCATCTCGACCGGTTGGATCACTATGCCAAGACCGGGATCATCGGGATCAGTTGGGCGGGCAGCGGCGGAGAAGCCAGCGCACTGCTCAATGACAAATATCTCGCGGCCGACGGCATCGACGACGTGATCAAGGTACTTGAGGAAATCGAGAACGAAAACCTGTCCGATCTTGCGTTTGTCGAACTCAATGCCTGCCACGGCGGATGCGTCGGCGGAACGCTGAATATAGAAAACCCCTTTATCGCCAAAGCGCGACTGACCAATCTGCGCCGGTATCTTCCCGTTTCCATGAATACGTCTCCCAGAGAGAGCGGTACGTTCATTCCGGAAGAATATTTCTGGAACAAGCCGATCGACTACACCCCCGTGGCCCGGCTGTCCGAGGATCGGGGCAAGGCCATGGAGATTATGGCGCGCATTCAGCAGGTAAACGATGAATTTCCACAGATCGACTGCGGCGCGTGCGGCTCACCTACCTGTCGGGCGCTGGCCGAGGACATCGTGCTGGGAAACAGCACAGACTCCCAGTGTATCTTTATCCTGAAAGAAAAGTATAAAGAACTCAAAAAAGAAACGGAGGGAGTCCATGACGGTAGCACAACTGAAGACCAAGCTGGCTCTTGAGACGCTTTCCCTGCCGTGCCCGGAACGTGAGATCACCGGCGTGTATGCCGGAGACCTGCTCAGTTGGGTGATGGGCAGAGCCGAATCGGGAGACTTGTGGGTCACGATTATGACCAACGTCAACGTTGTGGCTGTCGCGGTTATGGCAGACGTTGCCTGCGTGGTGATCGCCGAAGACGCCGAGCTCTCCGAAGAGGTAGTGCAAAAAGCGAAAGAGCAGGGGATCAACCTGCTGCGCTCACCGCTCAGCACGTATCAGATCTGCCATGAGCAAATATTATTATGATCTTCACCTGCACTCATGCCTTTCGCCTTGTGCAGACGACGATATGACGCCAAACAGCATTGCGGGTATGGGTGTGCTGGCCGGGCTTTCGATTATGGCTTTGACCGATCACAATACCAGCGGCAACTGCCCGGCCTTCTTTGAGGCCTGTCGCCGATACGGGATCATTCCCGTTGCCGGCATGGAACTTACCACGGCGGAGGACATTCACCTGGTCTGTTTATTTGAACGGTTAGATGACGCAATGCGTTTTGATCGCCATGTTGCCGGGCATATTCTGCCCGTAGACAATAACCCCGGGATTTTCGGCCGTCAGCTTCTGATGGACAGTGAGGACAAAGTGCTCGGCCAAAGAGAGCGATTGCTCATTTCCGCAACCGACATCGGCATCGAGGCCGCGCCCGCTCTGGTGCGTGACTTCGGCGGTGTTTGCTATCCCGCTCATGTGGACCGAATATCCAACGGGATCGTGTCCGTTCTGGGTGATTTTCCGGATTATCTCGGCTTCTCTGTCTGTGAGTTTCACGACAGTGAAAATTATGAGGAATATGCCGCGCGCTATCCTGCGATCGCGCAGTGTATGACGGTGTGTTCATCGGACGCGCACAGGCTTGCCGATATTCGGGATGCTGTCGCTTATTTTGATCTGGACGATGACCCGTATTCAAGCGCCTTGGTGCGCAAAAATCTATTTCGCAAATTATTATTTCAATAATAATACAGTAAGTGGAGGTAACTTATCACATGAAGAAGAAACTGACAACAGTCATGTTTCGCGGTACCAGAGATCAGGAAGAACAACTTCGTGCTGTCATTGAGGAGTATCGCGGTGTACCGGGCGCAATGATGCCGATCCTGCAAAAAGCGCAGGAAATCTACGGGTATTTGCCCGTTGAGGTGCTGCGCATCGTTGCAGAGGGAACAGACACTCCCTTAGAAGAGGTGTACGGCGTTGCGTCGTTCTATTCCCAATTCTCACTCAATCCAAAGGGTTCTGTCGCGATCGCGGTATGCCTCGGTACTGCATGCTACGTCAAGGGCTCGGGCGATATTCTCGACCGCATTTCGGAGAAGATCGGGATCGGACCCGGAGCAACTTCGCCCGATGGCAAGTATTCTCTTGAGGCGACACGCTGTATCGGCGCCTGCGGTCTTGCTCCGGTCCTGACAGTCAACGACACCGTGTACGGCAGGCTGACCAAGGACGACGTGGACGGCATTCTCGAACAATATCAATAAAGCATGAAAGAACTTTCTCTCAATATTCTTGACGTTGCCGAAAATTCGGTGCGCGCAGGAGCGGCGAATATCTCCATTCTGCTGTCGCTCGACGGAGCAGGGTGGCTGACGCTGACCATCGCGGACGACGGATGCGGTATGGACGAACAGACGGTGCGCCGTGTGTCCGATCCCTTTTATACCACCCGTACCACCCGAAAGGTGGGCTTGGGCATTCCGTTTTTGCAGCTTGCGGCGGCACAAACCGGAGGAGCGCTTCAAATCGACTCAGAACCGGGCAAAGGAACCACAGTCAAAGCGACCTTTGATACCGGCAGTGTGGACTTTACGCCGATCGGCGATATGCCGTCCACGCTGGCTACGCTGATTATGGGCGCGCCGAACGTCGACTTTCATTTCCGGCACACCACACCCGACGGCGAGGTTGTGCTGAATACCGACCAATTACGGGCGACCCTTGGAAGCGAGGTTTCCCTTGCGGAACTCGAGGTTATTGCGTGGATCAAGGATTACATGAGAGAGCAATATGATCGTTTAGGAGGAAAGAACGAATGAAAACATTAGCGGAACTTGCTGCAATCAGAGATAAAATGCAGAATAAAGTAACCATTCGCGAGGGCGAAGGACAAACGCGGATCGTGGTCGGTATGGCTACCTGCGGAATCGCCGCCGGAGCACGCCCGGTACTCAACGCATTTGTAGAAGGCGTGGCCGACGCGGGTCTCGGCGACACGGTCACCGTGACCCAGACCGGATGCATCGGTATTTGTCAGTATGAGCCGGTGGTTGAAGTATTCGAAGCGGGCAAGGACAAGGTCACTTACGTCAAGATGACTGCCGACAAGGTAAAGCGTGTACTGGACGAGCACATCAAGGGCGGTTCGCCTGTGGCGGAGTACACGATTGATATGGCGCAAAAGTAAGGAGGACAAAAAAAGAATGATTCGTTCACATGTATTGATTTGCGGCGGAACCGGATGTACATCCTCCGGCAGTATGTCTGTCCGTGAGGCGTTGGAGCAGGAGCTTGCAGCCAAGGGTCTGTCCGAAGAGGTAAAGGTGGTCACGACCGGCTGCTTCGGTCTTTGTGCACTCGGTCCGATCATGATTGTCTATCCGGACGGCACTTTCTATTCCATGGTCAAGCCGGAGGATATGCCTGAGATCGTCGAGGAGCATCTGCTCAAAGGACGTCCGGTCAGCCGTCTGATCTACGCGGAGAAAACCGAAGGCAAAGAGGAGAGGGTACAGGTCCATTCTCTTGCCGATACTACGTTTTATAAAAAGCAGAAGCGCGTCGCACTGCGCAACTGCGGCGTCATTAACCCCGAGGAGATCGACGAGTACATCGCAATGGACGGTTATCAGGCACTGGGTAAGGTGCTGACCGAGATGACCCCTCAGGACGTCATCGACGTAATCCTCGCGTCCGGCTTGCGCGGACGCGGAGGCGCCGGATTCCCGACCGGACGCAAGTGGGCGTTTGCCGCGGCTCAGCCGGCAGGACAGAAGTATGTTTGCTGTAACGCCGACGAGGGCGACCCGGGCGCGTTCATGGACCGTTCTGTGCTCGAGGGCGACCCCCACGCGGTGCTGGAGGCAATGGCAATCGCAGGTTATGCGATTGGATCGAATCAGGGTTACATCTATGTGCGTGCCGAGTACCCGATTGCAATTCATCGGTTACAGATTGCCATCAAGCAGGCAAGAGAATACGGCCTGTTAGGTAAGGACATCTTCGGCACGGGCTTTGACTTTGATATCGATCTTCGTTTCGGTGCGGGCGCATTCGTGTGCGGCGAGGAAACGGCTCTGATGACCAGTATCGAGGGCAATCGCGGTGAGCCGCGTCCCCGTCCGCCGTTCCCGGCTGTCAAGGGTCTGTTCGGCTGTCCGACCATTCTGAACAACGTAGAAACCTATGCAAACGTTGCACAGATTATCCTCAAGGGCGCTGATTGGTTTGCCTCCATGGGTACCGAAACTTCCAAGGGTACCAAGGTCTTTGCTCTGGGCGGTAAGATCACCAACACCGGTCTTGTGGAAGTCCCGATGGGTACCACCCTGCGCGAGGTCATCGAGGAGATCGGCGGCGGCATTCCGAACGGCAAGAAGTTCAAGGCTGCCCAGACTGGCGGTCCGTCCGGCGGATGCATTCCCGCATCGCTGATCGATACCCCGATCGACTATGAAAACCTGATCGCCAATGGCTCCATGATGGGTTCGGGCGGTCTGATCGTCATGGACGAGGACACCTGTATGGTGGACATCGCACGCTTCTTCCTCGACTTTACGGTCGACGAGTCCTGCGGTAAGTGTACGCCCTGCCGTATCGGTACCAAGAGACTGCTTGAGATTCTCGACAAGATCATCGCCGGAAACGGAACGCTCGAGGACCTCGACAGACTGGAAGAGTTGTGTAACTACATTAAGAGCGCATCTCTGTGCGGTCTCGGTCAGACTGCGCCCAACCCGGTGCTCTCCACCCTCAGTCGTTTCCGTGATGAATATATCGCTCACGTTGTGGACAAGAAATGTCCTGCCGGCGTGTGCAAGTCGCTGCTCTCCTACTCGATCGATCCCGACAAATGTAAGGGCTGTACACTGTGCTCCCGCGTTTGTCCTGCCGGCGCCATCAGCGGAACGGTCAAAAATCCGCACGTCATTGACAAAGAAAAGTGCTTGAAGTGCGGCGCTTGTATCGAGAAGTGTAAGTTCGGCGCGATCGAGAAGAAATAAGGAAGGGAGTAACCGAAACATGGATATGGTAAATGTAACAATCAACGGAAGAGAATATTCCGTTCCTGCTAACTCGACGGTGCTGGAAGCCGCGAGATATGCGAATATCGACATTCCGACTCTGTGCTATTTGAAGGATATCAACGAGATCGGCGCGTGCCGTCTGTGTCTGGTTGAAGTCGAGGGTGCAAGAGGTCTTGTGACCGCGTGTGTTTATCCGGTCAACGAGGGAATGAAGATCCGGACCAACACCCCCGCGATCACCGAGACCCGGAAGATGAATCTGCAGCTGCTTCTTTCCAACCACGATAAGAAGTGTCTGTCCTGCGTGCGTTCTACCACCTGCGAATTGCAGAAACTTTGTAACGAGTATGGCGTAGACGAAAACTATTTCGGCGGCGCAAAGACAGAGAGCACAATCGATGACTCGTCCGTTGCGATTATCCGCGACAACAGCAAGTGCGTGCTTTGCCGTCGCTGTGTCGCTGCCTGCAATAAAAATCAAGGCGTCGGCGTGATCGGTGCAAACGACAGAGGTTTTGATACCCACATCGGCTCTGCTTACGAGATCAAACTGGCTGATACCACCTGTATCAACTGCGGTCAGTGTATCGTTGCCTGCCCGGTGGGCGCGCTGTACGAGCGCGACGATACCGACAAGGTTTTTGCCGCCATCGCCGATCCGACCAAGCATGTTGCAATCTGCACGGCGCCCTCCGTGCGCGCTACCCTCGGCGAATGCTTTGGCTACGAGCCGGGTACCGACGTGGAAGGAAAAATGGTTTCCGCCCTCAAGGCGCTTGGCTTTGACGGCGTGTATGATATGAACGTCAGCGCAGACCTTACCATTATGGAAGAGGCGACCGAGTTCCTCGATCGGGTCAAGAACGGTGGTAAACTGCCCATGATTACCTCCTGCTCGCCCGGTTGGATCAAATTCTGTGAGCATTACTTCCCGGAGATGACCGAGAACCTCTCGACCTGTAAGTCTCCTCAGCAGATGTTCGGTGCTCTCTATAAGACCTACTACTGCGAGAAGAACGGTCTCGACCCGAAAGACGTCGTGTTCGTTTCCGCAATTCCTTGTACTGCTAAGAAGTTTGAGGTGCAGCGCGACGGTCAGTCTGCGGCGGGTGTGCCGGATGTGGACGTGGCGATCACCACCCGCGAGGTTGCACGTATGATCGAGAAAGCGGGCATTGACTTCCGTGCTTTGCCTGATTCCGTTTACGACCAGCCGTTTGGCTTCGGTTCCGGCGCAGGCGCCATCTTCGGTGCGACCGGCGGCGTGATGGAGGCAGCCCTCCGTACCGCGGCAGAGGTTATCACCGGCGAAAAACTCGAAAAGGTCGACTTTGACGATGTGCGCGGCACGGACGCGATCAAGCGTGCGACCTACACATTAGGCGATACGACCATTCGTGTCGCGGTTACCAGCGGTACGGCAAATGCAAAGGAACTGCTGCGTCGGGTGCAGTCCGGGGAAGAGCAGGTCGACTTCATCGAGGTCATGGCTTGTCCGGGCGGGTGCGTCAACGGAGGCGGTCAGCCCTATCAGCCGGCAGTCGTGCGCAATAACGTGGATCTCAAGAGCAAGCGTGCGGCAGTACTCTATCATGCGGACAAGGAACTGCTTGATATCCGCAAGAGCCATGAGAACAGCGCGGTCAAGGCTCTGTACGACGAGTACTTTGGCGAGCCGGGCTCTCACAAGGCACACGAGGTACTGCATACCCACTACGTCAAGCGCGGTATGTAAGCGCCGGAAAAATGAAACAGAAAAAAAGTGTTGATACGATTTTGAGTGCAGTGGCAGGTGGTTTCATCTGCCTCTGCTATCTCAATTTTATGATCGCCAGCGTGGTGACCCGCGCCTCTGCACTTACTGCCGTGCTGATCACGGCGGCAGTGCTGTGCGCGGTGCTCCTGCCGATGGTCTTTCGGCGGCAGTTGGTGCAGCTGTTTGGTCGGGCATATTCGTTCTTCAAGTGGGCGTACGTCTGCGGAATGTGGCTGTATGTTATCACCTTTATGATTTTTTGCTTTTCGGTTACGGCCTATCCGTCCGCACCCGAACGGGTGTATGAAAACTATGAACAGGACGATGAGTTGGTTGTTCTTACCTTTGGGTGCAAAACCTATGGTATGACGCCGGGTAAGGCCCTGCGCCGCAGATTGGATATCGCCCTTGAACTGCTGAAGCATTATCCGAATGCGGTCACGGTCGTGAGCGGCGGACAGGGGGCAGATGAATCCAACACCGAGGCGGCCGCGATGCAAAAGTATCTGATCGATCACGGTGTTAGTGAGGATCGGATCTTGATCGAAGACCGGTCGCACAATACGATCGAGAATATTCGCAACAGCCTTGCGTTGCTTGCGGAACGGGATCTGTCCGATCGCCCGATCATCGGCGTGTCCCACAATTACCACGCCCTGCGCATTCGTCTGCTTGCAAAACGCTTGGGCACTGAGATCCACCCGGTGGGTTATCAGACCTTTGATTCTGCCGGTTTGGTGCGAGAGTTTATGTCATATGTCAAACTCTTTGTGTTCAATCGTAATTTAAGCGCATAAAAACAGACCCGAATTTCGGGTCTCAGCCTGAAGACAAAGTCCTGAAAAGGGCTTTGTTTTTAATGTGATATAATAATAGAAGCAATAAAAGCGGCAATCGATTGGAATTTCATCTCTAAATTGCAATATCTAATAGGACAGGATAGAAAAATCATCAGAGGAGCGGTAATTGAAGATTTTACGGGGTAAACGATTGATCCAGCTTTCCACATAAGCAATCTGTTCGTCCGTGACATTGTCAAAAGAGGTTCCTTTGAGGAAGAAGCGACGGACAAGAGAGTTTTGCTTTTCGTTGATTCCGCGTTCATAAGTAGAATACGGATGAGCGTAGTATACTGGGGAAACGCAATGGGAAGAAAAAAGCTTACGCCAGAGGAAATGGCACGGAGAAAAGATTCGCGCGCTGTTGCAAAAGGAAAGGCAACAAAGGCCGCTTGAGGAGATCTACGCGGTGGTATTCATGGACGCAATCCACTATCACGTTCTCAGCGAAGGACAAATCGTCAAAAAAGTGGTATACATAGCCATCGGTATCGACCTTGACGGTAGAAAAGATGTACTTGGCATGTGGGTTGGCGAAAATGAGAGCGCCAAATACTGGGCGACTGTGCTAAACAGTTTGAAAAATCGCGGAATTGATGATATATTTATAGCGTGTACGGACAATCTGACAGGATTCTCTGCCGCGATAGAGGCGATATTTCCGCGCACGGAAGTACAGAACTGCATCATACATCAACTCCGCAATTCGAGCAAATATGTCAGTTACAAGGACATCAAGGAATTGATGAAAGACCTAAAAGCCGTATACGGCGCGGTCGACGAGCAGTCGGCTCTTGACGCCCTCGACAACAGCTGTCGATCTTTTTCGGGGATGCATCCCCGAATAGCAGAAACCGTGCCGTGCGTCAAGGGTAAAATGAACGGCGGCAGGCCGCCGTCCTTGACATGCGTCCCGATTTCCGCTTGTATGTTGATAGAGCGGTCGACAGAGCCGACCGCTCACGAGATACGCATTATGCCTTGATGGGGTGTTTACACAAAATTTGGGATAGCGTCACTGTGGAAGCATTCTATTTCTCAAAAGCATTTCAAGTTACGAGCTACACAAAATAATTTCGTTTTCTACTGTGCTACATATTGCTTCACAATGTTAACTATATCCTGTCCGTACAACGTGAGCTGTGCTTCGTCTAAACAGCGTAATGCCTTTAAGTCTTCCAAAGTTGTTGGTGCAAACTTGGCAATTCTATCGCAGGAGACATTTTTAAATACCTCATATGCCTTAATACGGTTTAACCTATATGTTTTTGTTCTATACGCAACAAGGGCTTCCTTAATCACCGCTGAGACACTTTCTAGGATATCGCTTTCGGCAGTAGCGTCAGTATATACAACATTGACATATTTCTTCAGGAGAGACTCATTGCGAAGAATATCTTCTTCAGATGCTGTATAAAGGATAGCGTTAAGGAAATTCACATCATCCGCAGGAATACCGTGGCGATATTCAAATTCAATCTGCCTGAAAACATAGTTCGTATAGTTGTTGTTGATCTTGGTAAAGTTTGAATAATTGTTATACTTTTCTTTGAATGACTTCAAAAACTCATAACCAGGTCTATAGAATTTAGTATAGCAATATTCAAACAACGCAAAGAACTGTTCTTTTTTGTCAAGATCAAGGCAAAAAATTGGATGATCTATATCATGCTGTGCCACCACTTCAAGTTTTTGCTCAGACATAACCGAATTCGTAATTTGCTCTATCACATTATGACGATAGTAAATCTTACATACAACACCGATAATAGATGTCATGAAAAACATACCGTTATTCACCAATCCCACCTTGTAAGGGTCGGATCCGTCATCGGTCTTTTTGATCTGATTCGCCCAAAGTTTGTAAAAGGCTTTTATTTTAAGCAAGTCGCCAAGAAGGCCGCTGTTGTACTTTTTATTGAATAGTAAATTATATCGCTCTTTATTGCCGCAAATAGATGCTTTACTACCACGCGCAGTGCCGGACTTTTGATAAACAAAGGAGAGCAAGAATTGCTCCAGCTCCTCGTTAGTTGTATTCTGCCATGCCGCAGGATACAGTTTTTTATTAACTTTTTCTCCACGCTTAATATGGCAGAAAATACCAACATTGGTAAGTTGTTTTTTCAATAGTCGCTGTTCAATGCGGTTTGCAATCAGGTCTTTGTCCTTTATTGGTTTTTGCGTATTTGAAGCTTCGGCGACATTCGCAATAAACTCCAGACGATCATCAACAGCCTCATACTTGTTTTTAATAATTTTGCATTGAATATAGAAGTCTTGAGTAAACTCTGTCTCTCCAACAAGTTTAGTTGTTTGTCCACCGTTGATTATAGAAAAATTTTGGACAATTATGCTATCCCCCTCGATGACATAATCATCACAGATAAGTATAACTCCGTTGTTATAGTACCAGAAGTTTTCTGGTTGTTCCTGAATGGATTTAATGATATTTCCATCAATTTTAGCATTCTTTACATAGTACCTTAAATTCTGAGCGAACAATCCTCGGTATCCATATTGCTCATATAGATTTTTCAGTGATAATGCGGATATGTTCACAATCAGAGATTCATTCGTGCCAAAGCGCATGTAGTTATCGGGTGCGTCAAGTTTGATAATTGCCTCATCCACATATTCCTTTGGATTTTCGATCTCCATGATTTCATACTCAATATCAAGTCCAAAAGAAATATGGTATGTAACATACTCATGTTCAGGCTTTATAGCTTGCAGAGCATTTGTTATTGCCCGTTTGTTACCAACAGTTTTCGGATTATAATTGGTAATCAAGCGAATTTTCAACGGTCTTGCCGGCGATATTTTATACTCATCGTCATCCAGAACAGAATTCAGCTCTTTACGAACACTGCTTTTTCGCTTTTGTGCTGCACAGACAGCAGATTCTGCATCCTTAAACATTTTCAGAATAGCCGGAAAATCGAATGAGTTATTGTATGCGTAGACCGAAATAACTACATCGACATCTCCACTATCGGAATCTTGATCCAGATAAATACCGGTTATTCGATCTGATGCATCCGCATGATAAATGTTGCCCTGAATAATATCAGATATTTGGCTACTGTCTGATTGAAGTAGTGATAATAGGCATAGAGATAGAGCAACTTTTCAGTATTCGAACAATTCCCTACATCCTCATAAGATAGCCTCTTGAACTCAGAAACTAAATTGTTAATATACTTGTCCATCTCGCTCATGACAAAATCCTCTCTATACAATCTCTATAAATTTGTTTTCAAAACACGAAAACGGAATCTTTGCGCTTTCCCATTCGCCTTCTAAATTATTAGTTGGAATGTAGGGCTGAACATCCCGTGGAGAAATGATAGCAAGGAGTTTCTTGTTACCATATAAGCACCATACATAAAATACATATGCCGCACTTGTTAATGCGACACTCCACTCATGAGATGTTACATGAAATACTGCTTGATCTAGTGCAAGGGTTGATGCTTTCACCTCAATAAGCAATGCGTTTGGATTATCTCTATTTATTCTTGATTTAATATCATATCCAGCCAAATTACTGTCAATAGACATCCATATAGGCTCAGAATCTGTATACTCACAATTACGATTATAGTCAATGGGTTCGGAAAAATATGCGAAAAATAATTGCAATTAAGTTATGACATGAGTCAATCGGGAATTTCATATTATTCGGGGTTTGGGTACTCCCAACAAAATAAAATGAGTGTGAGAGCTGCAAACCCGAATCGCTCATTTGTAAAGTGAGAGGGAATTTGCTATTCACAAAAAATTTACAATTTAGAGGGGTGCATTTTGGCGAAAAAATGTCCGTTGTCTTATAGAGGGATATTTTTAATGTCATATACCAAAGCGTTGCAGAGATGTCCATTGTATAGCGAGGAAATGCCCTCTCAACTTGAAAATCTATTGCCAGCCAAAGGAGGAATCGAACATGGCAAACAGAGTAAGACAGATTTGCAAGGAGATTTGCCTGACCGAACAGGAAGAACAGATCATCAAATCCAAGTTGGCGGAGCTTGGGATGCGCAATTTCGGATCGTATGTCCGCAAGATGCTGATCGACGGGTACATCATCAATGTGGACTACACCGAGTAGCGGAAGCTGTGTGCCGCAGTGAGCAAAACGGAAGCGCGGCATGACCGAAATCATGCCGCACTTTGAAAACATTGTGAACTTGTTTTATTGGACGCCTTCGGGGCGTCCTTTTTCAACTGTCGGTTGAATGTGCTCGTTTACGCGGTTATTGCATTTATGACCCGGGAAATATATAATACAATCAGAAAAGCGCTTTTACTTATTTTTGAGGTGAATCAAATGAACTTTTTGATTGGAAACAGGATCAAAGAATTGCGTAAGGAAAGGGGCATGACCCAGGAGCAACTTGCTGACTTGGTCGGTATTTCTTTTCAGGCGATCAGCAAATGGGAGAACAATATCGCTCTGCCGGACATTACACTTGTGCCCAAACTGGCACAGATCTTCGGTGTGAGCACGGACGATTTGTTTTCCTTTCATCTGCGGGAAATGCAAAAGGAGATCGAAGAGTATGCGGACAGGGCATATCGGTTTCGGGAAAGCGATCCCGGGGAAGGCCGCAGGATATTGGAAGAGGGACTGCAAAAATATCCGGATAACGACATTTTGCTTAACAATCTTCTGTATGTGCTGGAAGATTCCGATGAATGTATTCAGGTCGCAAGCAGATTGATCGACAAGACCGCTATGCTCGATATCCGGTACGATGCACTGCGTTTTTTGGCTTATGCGTATGACAAGAAAGGCGATAAAGATGCTGCTGTCGCAGCACTTGAACAGATACCCGAGATCTATTTTACCAAATTATCTGAGTTGGCATTTGTGGTATCCGGCCGTCCGAAATACGAGGCGGCAGAAAAGCAAAAATGGATCTCTTTCGAGATCTTATTGCAGATGATGCAGAAAATCGCGGAATACTATCGGTCGGAGGACAAGATCGGGCAGGCAATCGGGGAACTGGAGCGGGCCATAGCACTGATCACTGCACTGGAGGGTGAGGAGAAAATAAGTCTCTATTCAAAATATATCACATTCTTTCAAGGGGAAATCGATCAAATGAAAGAACTCCGAAGAATACAAAAGCGAAGCTTGTAAAGCCTCGCTTTTGTATTATATTCTCCGCAGCACCGGCACGCGGTCAAACGGCGCGGGCACGGTGACCGTCTTTCCGCCCTCGTAGAGCGTGCCGTCCTCGGCTTTCCATGCGCCTGCCGGCAGGCGCACCTCGCGCTCGGTCTTGCCTTTTTGGATACAGGGAGCGACCAGAATGGTATCACCTAACATAAACTGATCCTTAACGTCGGAAAGACCCTCGTGCGGGAAGACGTATTCCATATGGCGCACCGCGCTCTCGCCGGTAACAGCCGACTGCCGCACCAGATCCATAATCTCGGGCAGGTATTCCTCCCGCTGTGCCATCAAAGCCTTGACGCATGCGTAGTCCTCTGTGCATAACACCCGCCATGGAGCGGCGGAGAACTGGATCATGGGGAGCAGTGCGGAGGCTGCGGTATAGCGCAGGAACAGCTCGGGGTCAAAACCTGCCGCACCCGGTAAGAAGTCGGCATAGTAACCGCCGCCCACCATGTCGGGACAGCAATATTGATACCCTAACAGTCCCTGCATGACCGAGTTGGGGACAACCTCCGCCAAGCCCGCTCTGCCCCATAAGTGGTTTTTGTCGCAGAGGCGCTGCACCAGCGGAAGTCCCGCGCAGGCGTAGCAGGCACGGTATTCATTATAGGGGTATTTGAGGCCGAATTTCGCCCACAGTTCAGTCTGCTCGACCGGCAGTACCGGGCGGGCGGTTTTTTGGTCAGGAGTATAGCGTCGCGCTTCCCCCGCGTCGAACTTAAATCCGTCTACCCCATATGCCCGGATCAGCCGGTCGGTTTGATCGGTCAACCACTGTTCGTCCACGGGATTGGAGAGGTCCAGCATCGCGGATACGCCGTTCCACCAACCGATGCGGCAAGGATCTCCGCTCTCTGTGCAAACAAACGCGCCTTTGGCGGACAGAGCTCTGTATTCCGCGCTGTCGAGGGATACAAACGGGCAGAGCCACAGAATGACCTTGAAGCCAAGGGCGTGCAGCTCGTCGATCATAGCTTTGGGATCCGGAAATTTTGCCCGGTCAAAGTCCCACTTGCCGTAATAGTTGCTCCACAGATCGTCGATCATCAGGACCCCCGGCTTGAAGCCCTCACGGACTGCCGTGCGGGCGTAGTTCAGAATATCCGTCTGATTTTGGTTGTAGATGAGCTCGATCCATGTGTTGAACTGGGGGCTGACAAAAAACTCCTCGGGCGGCAGTACGCCGTTTGCGGGGAAATGCTTGCCCGCCGCTGCGAGGAACGCGCCGCGCAGACTGCCGAACCCTTCCGAAAAGTCGATCTCTTCATGTGCGTCGGTAATCGACAGCATTCCTTGAGAAAAGGACGCGCGGAACCCCTTGTGTGCATACACATATCTGCCTTCGGTGGAGAGCAGAAGCGGTTGGGTCTGGTTGACACAATCAGGAAGGCTCAGGTCAATGGTCACTTCGCTTGACACGTCCATCGGATAATCGAGCGCGTGCGCGACCTCGGGACCAAACCAGCGTTCATTTTCTAAAATGCGAATATCCACAATTTTATCCCTTTCGCAGTACCGGAACCCGATCAAACGGTGCGGGCACGGTGACGGTTTTTCCGCCCTCGTACACCGTGCCGTCCTCGGCCTTCCAGACGCCGGCCGGCAGGCGTACCTCACGCTCGGTCTTGCCCTTTTGGATGCAGGGAGCGACCAGAATCGTGTCGCCCAGCATGAATTGATCCTTAACGTCGGAAAGACCCTCGTGCGGGAAGACATATTCCATATGGCGCACCGCGCTCTCGCCGGTAACAGCCGACTGCCGCACCAGATCCATAATCTCGGGCAGGTATTCCTCCCGCTGTGCCATCAAAGCCTTGACGCAGGCAAGCTCTTCTGCGTGTAATACCCGCCAGGGAGCGGCGGAAAACTGGATCATGGGGAGCAGTGCGGAGGCAGCGGTATAGCGCAAAAACAACTCGGAGTCAAAGGGTGCGCCGGGCACAAACTCGTGCGCGAATCCTCCGCCCACCATGTCGGGACAGCCGTACTGATAGCCGAGAAGCCCCTGCATGATGGAATTTGGAATGATCTCGGCAAGACCGCCGCGCTCCCATCGGTGGCATTTGTCACGCAGTCGCTGTACCAGCGGAAGTCCCGCGCAGGCATAGCAGGCGCGCAGCTCGTTGTAGGGGAAGTTCAGCGCGAATTGCGCCCACAGTTCGGTCTGCTCGTACGGCAATACCGGGCGGGCGGTTTTTTGGTCTTCGGAATAGAAGGTCGCGTCTCCCGCGTCAAACTTGAATCCGTCCACACCGTAATCTTTGATTAAGCGTTCGGTCTGATCGGTCAGCCATTGCACGTCAATCGGATTGGTCATATCTAATTCCGCAGAGATCCCGTTCCACCAGAAAATGTGACAGGGATCGCCGCTCTCGTTGCGCACAAGCCCGCCTTTGCCGGACAGTTCCCTATATTCCGCGCTGTCAAGGGATATAAACGGGCAGAGCCACAGAATGACCTTGAAGCCAAGGGCGTGCAGCTCGTCCATCATGACTTTGGGATCGGGGAATTTTGCCCGGTCGAAGTCCCACTTGCCGTAGTAGTTGCTCCAAAGATCGTCGATCATTAAAATTCCCGGTTTGAAGCCTTCTGCAACTACTCTGTGAGCATATGCCAGAATGTCCTTTTGATTTTGATTGAAATACAACTCGATCCAGGTGTTGAACTGGGGGCTGACAAAAAACTCCTCGGGCGGCAGTACGCCGTTTGCGGGGAAATGCTTGCCCGCCGCTGCGAGGAACGCACCGCGCAGACTGCCGAACCCTTCCGAGAAGTCAATCTCGTCGTGTGCGCTGGTTACGGTCAGCTTTCCGTGCGCGAAGACCGCGCAAAAGCCCCTGTGGGCGTACACATATCTTCCCTCGGTGGACAAAAGAAGCGGCGCGACCTGATTGATGCAGTCTGTCTTTTCAAGGTCAACGGTCTTTTCGCTTTGCGCGTCCATCGGGTAGTCAAGACCGAATCGTGCTTCCGGTCCGAACCACTGCTCGTTTTCTAAAATTTGAATTTCCATAAAGCATCCTTTTTCCTGATTATGCTTTTCTGAATACCGGTACACGATCAAACGGTGCGGGCACGGTGACCGTCTTTTCGCCCTCGTAGAGCGTGCCGTCCTCGGCTTTCCAGACGCCGGCAGGCAGGCGCACCTCGCGCTCGGTCTTGCCCTTTTGGATACAGGGAGCGACCAGAATGGTATCACCCAACATAAATTGATCCTTAACGTCGGAAAGACCCTCGTGCGGGAAGACGTATTCCATATGGCGCACTGCGCTCTCGCCGGTAAGCGCCGACTGCCGCACCAGATCCATAATCTCGGGCAGGTATTTCTCCCGCTGTGCCATCAAAGCCTTGACGCAGGCGTAGTCCTCTTTGCATAATACCCGCCAGGGAGCGGCGGAGAACTGGATCATGGGGAGCAGTGCGGAGGCTGCGGTATAGCGCAGGAACAACTCGGAGTCAAAGTTTACCGCACCCGGTAAGAAGTCGGCAAAAGAGCCTCCGCCCACCATGTCGGGACAGCCATACTGATAACCGAGCATACCCTGCATGACCGAGTTGGGGATGATCTCGGCAAGGCCGCCGCGTTCCCACCGATGTCCTTTGTCACAAAGACGCTGTACCAGCGGAAGTCCCGCGCAGGCGTAGCAGGCACGATACTCGTTGTAGGGGTATTTGAGACCGAATTTTGCCCACAGTTCGGTCTGTTCGACCGGCAGAACCGGGTGGGCGGTCTTGTGGTTTTCGGAATAGTAGACGGCGTCGCCTGCGTCAAACTTAAAGCCGTCCACGCCGTAATCGTTGACCAAACGCCGGGTCTGCTCGGTAAACCACTGCTCGTCGACCGGATTGCTGAAATCAAGCACGGCGGAGATTCCGTTCCACCAGTAAATATGGGCGGGATCGCCGTTCTCGCTGCGCACAAGCGCACCCTTGCCGGAAAGATCGCGGTATTCCGCGCTGTCCATGGACACAAACGGGCAGATCCACAGGATCACTTTGAATCCTAACTCGTGCAACTCGTCCATCATGGCCTTGGGATCCGGGAATTTTGCCCGGTCAAAGTCCCATTTGCCGTAGTAGTTGCTCCAAAGATCGTCGATCATTAAAATTCCCGGCTTGAAGCCCTCACGGACTGCCGCACGGGCGTAGTTCAAGATATCTTTCTGATTTTGATCGTAGATCAGTTCGATCCAGGTGTTGAACTGGGGGCTGGTGAAAAAGTCCTCAGGCGGCAGTACGCCGTTTGCGGGGAAATGCTTGCCCGCCGCCGCGAGGAACGCGCCGCGCAGATTGCCGTGTCCTTCCGAAAAATCAATGGTATCATGCGTGCTGGTCAGGGTCAGTGTGCCGCCCGAGAAAACCGCACAAAAGCCCTTGTGCGCATATACATATCTGCCCTCGGTGGACAGAAGAAGCGGTTGGGTCTGGTTGCCGCAGGAGGCCTTTTCCAAATTGATGGTTTTTTCGCTTTGGGCGCTCATTGGATAGTCAAGACCGTTGCCGACCTCCGGACCGAACCAAAGCTCGTTTTCTAAAATTTTGATTTCCATTATGTTCTCTCCTTTTAACACATTGTTTCAGTCATCGGCTTCCCGCCGAGAATATGAAAATGTAAGTGCGGTACGCTTTGTGCCGCGTCGGCGCCGCAGTTGGAAATAATGCGGTAGCCGTTTGTGACCCCCTCGCTTTTTGCGATTTGCGGGATTTTTTCAAAAATACGAGCGATCAGTGCGCTGTTTGTATCATCGATCTCGTCAGCGCAGGCGATATGCCGCTTGGGAATGACCAGGGTGTGCACCGGCGCTTGCGGCGCGATGTCGCGGAAAGCGAAAATCAACTCGTCCTCGTACACCTTGGTCGACGGGATCTCTCCCGCCGCGATTTTGCAGAATAAACAGTCCATTCTTGTCCTCCGGGTATCTGGATAACAAAAGTATATCATACTATGAAAAAATACTCAATAGTTTTGGTTGACTTTTCCTGAATAATCGGATATAATAAATAAAAATATATTGTATGGAGGTATCAGAAAATGGTTGTAACAAAAGAATCCATTATCGGCGACGTACTGGACTTTGACGCCGGCACAGCTGAGTTCTTCTTTGAGATCGGAATGCATTGTCTCGGTTGCCCGTCCTCCCGCGGAGAAAGCATTGGAGAGGCTTGTGAGGTGCACGGCACCGACGCGGACGAGTTGGTGGACAAGCTGAATGCATATCTTTCCAAATAAGGGAGAACAGCGGAGTGCAGACTCCGCTGTTTGTTCAAATCATGCATTTGGATAAACGTCTGACAGCCTGCGCTGACCTTGTGTACGGGCGAACGGTCGCGGATATCGGCACAGATCACGCCTACATACCGATTGCGCTGGTAGAGAGCGGAAGATGCGGGCGTGCGTTTGCATCGGACATCCATCACGGTCCCGTTGAACGTGCCCGGCGCAATGTTGCCGAACATGGATTATCAGAGAAAATCACGGTTTTGTGCGTACCCGGTCTGCAAAGCACGGAATTTGCGGACTGCGACGATATCGTGATCGCCGGTATGGGCGGGGAGATGATCGCATCGATTCTCAAGGAAGGACGCGACCGTATCCGGGCGAATGCGCGCCTGATTTTACAGCCGATGACCAAGCCCGAACGTCTGCGCGCATATCTGTGGGAACACGGGTATCGCACGACCGACGAGCGAGCGGTGTACGAGGGAGAACGAATCTATCAGGTGTTTGCCGCCGAGCAGACCGGTAGGAATACGCCATATACCCGAGCTGAGGCGCTGATCGGCAAAAGGCAAGAAGGCGACAGCGCTTATGCCGCGCTTGTACAGAAAACAATTCGCACGCTGACCGCACGCACGGACGCAAAACAAGGCGCAGGCCGTGATGCCGCAGACGAACGGGAACTGATCGCTCAGTTAGAGGAACTGCTATGAATGTCAAAGAAGTATATCAGGTGTTAAACGAGGCTTATTCTCCCGCGCTTTCCTGCGACTGGGACAACGACGGCTTACAAGTGCTTGCGGATCCGGAGAGGGCAATCCGGCGTGCACTTGTGGCGCTGGATCCGAGCGAGGCGACGGTTGCGCGTGCGATCGAGGGCGGATACGACCTGATCGTGACCCACCACCCGCTGATCTTTCATCCGCTGAATGCCCTTGACGGCACGACCCCGGTGTCCCGTTCGGTTGCCGAATGCATCCGTCAGGGGATCTCGGTCATGACCTTTCACACCCGACTGGACGCGGTGCAGGGCGGGGTAAACGATGCCCTTGTTGCCGCAATCGGGCTGACAGAGGTCGAATCGCTTCCGGAAATCGGCCGGATCGGCAGATTGCCCGAACCGATGTCGTTGCATGAGTTTGCCGTGTTTGTGAAAAAATCCCTCGGTTGTGAGACGGTTGATTATGTCGGCGATCGGCAGGTCAGCCGAGTCGCCGTGGTCGGCGGGGACGGCAAAGACCATTATCCGGACGCACTGGCTGTCGGCGCCGACACATATTTAACCGGCGCGATGAACTATAATACAATGGTGGATGCGGCATATAGCGGAATGAATGTGGTGCAGGCAGGGCATTTCTTTACCGAACAGCCGGTGTGCAAAGTGCTTGCCGCCGCCCTCGGACGGTTGGGGATTTCCGCAGATATTTTCAACAGCAATCCCATTCGTGTTTGCGGCGAAAAAATCGATCATGGATGTTTACATCAAAGCGTGAATGTGATATAATATATCAAATAGGATATTTTTGTATATAAACCGGAGGGTGTATTGAACATTGCACTAGAAGAGGCCAAGCGTCAGCTTGCCTCATTGGAAGAAGATATAACCGAACTCGGCTCGGCGCTCAAGATCGATCAGATCCGGTCTGAAGCCGCATCCCTTGAGCAGACGACCTCGGCTCCCGATTTCTGGGCGGATCAGACCAAGAGCGGACCGATCCTGCAAAAACTCAAAGTCTTAAAGGGCAAAATCTCACGCTACGATGCGCTGTGCTCCCGATTGGAAGATGCGCAGGTACTTTGCGAGATGGCCCTTGAGGAGGGTGACGCGCAACTGAGCGATGAGGTGATCGGCGAGGTCAAGGCCATCGACGACGAAAAGGAAAAGCAAAAAATTGAGGTCCTGCTTTCAGGCGAGTACGACGCCAACAACGCGATCCTCTCTTTCCACCCGGGTGCGGGCGGAACGGAGGCACAGGACTGGGCGATGATGCTTTACCGTATGTACAACCGCTGGGCGGAAAAGCACGGCTATACCGCCAAGCTGATCGACTGGCTGGACGGCGAAGAAGCGGGCCTGAAAAGCGCTACGCTGATGATCGAGGGCGAGAACGCCTACGGTTATCTCAAAAGCGAGAACGGCGTGCACCGTCTGGTGCGAGTATCGCCCTTTGACTCATCCGGCAGACGCCATACCTCCTTTGCATCGGTTGAGGTCATGCCTGAGTTTGAGGACGATGGCTCGGTGGAGATCCGACCAGAGGACATCGAGGTGACTGCCCACCGATCCAGCGGTGCGGGCGGTCAGCATATCAATAAGACCGACTCGGCCATCCGCATTCTGCATATTCCCACCGGAATTATCGTCGGTTGTCAGACCGAAAGAAGTCAGTTGCAGAATAAAGAAACGGCAATGAAAATGCTGCGCAGCAAGTTGATGGAGATCAAGGCCAGGGAAAAACTCGAAAAAATCGAGGATATTCAAGGGGTCAAGACAAATATCGAGTGGGGCGCACAGATCCGTTCTTATGTATTTATGCCGTATACGCTTGCAAAAGACACCCGCACCGGCTATGAGGATGGCAATATCCAGGCGGTCATGGACGGGGAGATCGACGGATTTATCAACGCATATCTAAAAGCGAACGCTTAAGGAGGAAAACCATCATGAAAGAAACCATTAAAAAAACCAAATTTTATATCGGGCTTGCCTTGCTTGCACAGTCGGTCATGTTTGTTGTGTTTTTCTTTGCCCTATGGCGCAAGAAGCGTTCGCTGGCGGGTACGTTTCTTGCGATCGGAGCCGCAGGCGGTTTGAGCGGCGCGTTCCTTGTCTACCGGAATGCGAAGGAAATGGAGCGCGAGCAGAAGATCCTGTCCGCAATGGACGCATTCTGCGAGGACGGCGAGGACTTTGTATTTGACGACAACTGGGTAGATTTGCGGGATAAAGAAGACGCCGAAGAGGTGACGGAAGAGCCGGAAACGGGCGAAACGGCGACTGAGGAAGATGCTTGAGGATATTTACGAGATCGTCTGTTCTCTGACGGGATTGCAGCGAAACCAAATTGATCCCACGGCAGAACTTGCCGACGATCTTGGGGTTAGTGAGTTTATCATAGTCCGTATTGTTCTGGAACTTGAGCGCCGCTTTGAGATTACAATACCCGACGAGATGATTTCCGAGCTGAAAACCGTTTCTGATTTTGAGCGGTATGTTGCCCGTGTTTCATCTGAAAACAACAAATAAAAATCATAAAATCAAAGAGGGGAACTTTTTCGGGAGTTCCCCAATAGGACCAACAGCAATGAAACAAGAACTTCAAAAACAGTATTCTCCCTCCTCCATTGAGGACAAGTGGTACCGGATCTGGGAGAAAAAAGGTTACTTTACACCCGAGCGGACCCCGGGAAAACCCACATATACCATCGTGATTCCGCCCCCGAACATCACGGGGCAGCTGCACATGGGTCACGCTCTTGACAATACATTACAGGATATTCTCATTCGCTATAAGCGCATGAGCGGGTTTTCCACTCTCTGGCTGCCGGGCACCGACCATGCGTCGATCGCCACCGAGGCCAAAATCGTGGAGGCTATGCGTGCCGAAGGTACTTCCAAGGAAGAGGTCGGCAGAGAAGAGTTCCTTGCCCGTGCATGGGACTGGAATGACAAATACGGCAACAGGATCGTGGAGCAGCTCAAACGCATGGGCTCCTCCTGCGACTGGACCCGCAGACGCTTTACACTGGACGAGGGATGCTCTCACGCTGTCAAAGAGGTCTTCCTGCGTTTATACAACAAAGGCTTGATCTATCGCGGTGAACGCATCATCAACTGGTGTCCCAAGTGTCTGACCTCCATCTCGGATGCAGAGGTGGAATATGAGGATCAGGCAGGCTCTTTCTGGCATCTGCGCTATCCGTTAAAGGACGGCAGCGGTTATCTGGAACTTGCGACCACCCGTCCGGAAACCCTGTTGGGCGATACGGCGGTCGCCGTACATCCCGATGACGAGCGTTATGCCCATCTGGTTGGAAAAACGCTGATCCTTCCGCTGGTGGGACGCGAGATTCCCATCGTGGCGGACGAATATGTAGAAAAAGATTTCGGGACCGGCGTGGTCAAGATCACCCCTGCTCACGACCCCAACGACTTTGAAGTCGGTGCGCGGCACGGTCTTCCGATCATCAACGTCTTGACCGACGACGCACACATCGTGGACGATTATCCGGCATATGCCGGCATGGATCGCTACGAGGCAAGGAAGGCCATCGTGCGGGATCTTGAAGCATGCGGCGCACTGGTGAGAGTAGAGGACTACTCGCACAACGTCGGCACCTGCTATCGCTGCGGCACGACCATTGAGCCGCGGGTGTCGCTGCAATGGTTTGTCAAAATGCAGCCGCTTGCCGCACCTGCCATCGACGCGGTCAAAAACGGCGACGTCAAATTCGTGCCCGAGCGCTTTGAGAAGAACTACTTCCACTGGATGGAGAATATCCGAGACTGGTGTATCTCCCGCCAGCTTTGGTGGGGGCATCGGATCCCCGCGTTCTATTGCGATGATTGCGGTGAGCTTGTGGTGAGCTCGGAAGATACCGCGACCTGCCCCAAGTGCGGGGCACAAATGCGGCAGGATCCGGATACGCTGGACACATGGTTTTCCAGCGCCCTCTGGCCGTTCTCGACACTCGGCTGGCCCGAGGATACCGAGGATTTACGCTATTTTTATCCCACCAATACGTTGGTCACAGGCTACGATCTTATTACCTTCTGGGTGTCGCGCATGATTTTCTCCGGGCTGGAATACACCGGAAAAGCGCCGTTTGATACCGTGCTCATTCACGGTCTGGTGCGCGACGCGCAGGGCAGAAAAATGTCCAAGAGTCTGGGCAACGGCATCGATCCGCTCGAGATCATTGACAAGTACGGCGCGGACGCGCTGCGTTTTGCGCTGGCGACCGGAAACAGTCCCGGAAACGATATGCGCTCCTCAGATGAAAAGATCGAAAACGCACGCAACTTTACCAATAAAATCTGGAACGCGGCGCGCTTTGTGCTGATGAATCTGGATATTGACACAGTCGAACTTCCCGCGACGGACAAACTTGCGTTAGAGGACAAGTGGATTCTTTCGCTTTATAACCGTTTGACAGAGGACGTGCGCGCCAATCTTGACCGGTTTGAGTTGGGCATCGCGCTGGGTAAGTTGTACGACTTCATTTGGGATGTGTTCTGCGACTGGTATATCGAATTGCTCAAGCCACGCTTTGCGGACAAGGGCAGTGAAACCAACCGCTGCGCACAGAACGTGATCGCATACGTACTTTCCGGCACGCTGAAATTGTTACATCCTTTCATGCCGTTTATTACCGAGGAAATTTGGCAGAACCTGCCGCATGAGGGCGAGTCGATCATGATAAGCAACTATCCCTGCGCTGACCCGGCGTTCGATTTCCCGGCAGAAGAAAAAAAGATGGAGCGTTTGATCGCGGCCATCCGTGCAGTGCGCAACCGCCGTTCCGAGATGCAGATTCCGCCCTCTAAAAAGGCACAGTTATATATCGTCAGCCCCTATGCGGACACCTTTGATGAGCAGACTGCGGTCTTTTTCCGGGCGCTTGCCTATGCTTCCGAGGTTTCTTTCTGTGAGGAATATACGGGTGAGGACGCAGTACAGATCGTCACCGACGCAGCCCGGTTGTATATCCCGCTTGCACAGATCATTGATTTTGAGAAAGAGCGGGAACGCCTGACCAAAGAGCGGGACGGTGTGCTTGCAGAGATTGCTCGCGTGGAGGGCAAACTGGCAAACGAGAACTTTATTGCCAAAGCGCCCGAAAAAGTGGTCGCAGGCGAGCGTGAAAAACTGCAAAAGTACCGTGACACCCTCGCGGGCATCGAGCAGGCGCTGGCAAAATTAAAATAAATCGACAGCGGATTGCGACAGTCTTTTCGTATATTCTATGATATCCTATCGGTGTAAAAACCGATAGGATGTTTTTTTATGATCAGCGTACAAGCAGAAAAAGAAAAAGAGATACTCACTCTGTCCATTTACGGTGAGATCGACCATCACAGCGCCAAAGAGATCCGATGCGAAACCGATCGGCAGATTTTATCCATGCGTCCCAAAAAGGTACGCATGGATCTTTCAGGGGTTTCCTTTATGGATTCTTCCGGTTTGGGTTTAATCATGGGAAGATATGCACTGACCAGCGATATTGGATCGGAACTTACCGTGCTCAATCCCACCGACGCGGTAGCGCGGATCATTTTAATGGCGGGACTTGACAAAATCGTGCCGATGGAAAGGAGCAAATAAGGTGAAAAGCAAATTGTTAAATGAAATGCGCCTGACCATTCCCTCTAAATCTGTAAATGAAAGTTATGCGCGCTATGCAGTTTCGGCCTTTGTCGGGCAACTCGATCCCTCGGTCGGGGACCTGGGGGACATACGCACGGCGGTCAGCGAGGCGGTCACAAACTGTGTCGTGCACGCCTACCGCGACACCGAGGGCAAGATCTACATATGCGCGAAATACTATGACGACGGCAAGGTCGTGATCTCCATACGGGATAAGGGGTGCGGCATCGCCGATGTGAAAAAAGCGATGGAACCGCTCTACACCACCGATACCTCCGGTGAGCGCGGTGGAATGGGTTTTGCGATCATGGAATCTTTCACAGATAAACTGCGGGTGCGTTCCGCGGCGGGATTCGGGACAAGCGTCGTCATGACCAAGCGCATTAAAAAGTAAAGAAAGTGATTTTATGCGCGACAATCTGGCCCTGATTGAGCAAGCCCAACAGGGAGATGAGCAGGCCTTTGAGCAAGTGATCGCCTGCAATATGGGTCTGGTCAAAAAACTGGCACTCAAATTTACCGACCGTGGGGTGGATTTTGAAGATCTGGTGCAAATCGGCGCCATCGGCATGATGAAAGCCGTTCGCAGCTTTGATTTCTCCTATGAGTGCGTCTTTTCCACCTATGCCGTACCGCTGATCATCGGTGAAATCCGCCGGTTTTTACGGGACGACGGCATGATCAAGGTTTCTCGCCTGACCAAACGGCAGGGCGTGGAAATTCTGCGAAAAAAAGACGAGTTGACCGCGCAAAACGGACGCGAGCCGCGACTGCATGAACTGGCGGAGGCTTGTGGCATCAGCGTAGAGGACGTCATATACGCCCTTGAGGCGGTGGGACCCGTTCGTTCGCTGAGCGAAACGGTCGGAGATGATGACAGCGAACTGGGCGATTTCATCCCCGATAAGCAGAACGAAATGGACAAACTGACCGACCGTATTGCTCTTTCCCAGGCCATCGGCTCTCTGCCGGAACTGGAGCGCAAGATCATTCTGCTTCGATATTTCCGGGATTTATCCCAGCAACAGACAGGAGAACTGCTCGGCCTCTCTCAGGTAAAGGTCTCCCGCGAGGAGAAAAAGATCATGAACAAATTGCGACAGGCATTATAGGAAACGCCCCTGTTTCGGAGTGGAACAGGGGCGTTCGCGTTCAGGATCTCTTTTTTGTGCGAATGATCTGTCTTTTGAAGGCGCTCCAGTTGAAGGGAATGAGCGGATAGAGGTATCCGCGTCCGCCGGCTCCCTTGTTGGTGATGATCAGGATCTTCATGATCACCGCCGACCCGACAAATCCCCACAGTCCGAACAGCGCGGTAAATAACAACATACTTAAGCGCATAAATTTGAGGGCATAGCCGAGTTCGTAACTGACCTGTGTGAAATTTCCGATCGCGGTAATTGCAACATACAGGATGATTGCCGGCTCAAACCATCCGGCCGAGATCGCAAAATCGCTCAGAATCAGTCCGGCAACCACCGAGAGAGAATTACCCAGCATACTGGGCGTGTTCAGCGAGGCGAGTTTCAGACCGTCGATGGCGATCTCGGCAACAAAGATCTGAAAGATCAAGGGGAGTTGCGCGTGGTTTTCCACGATTAAAAACTGCATCCACCCGGGAGCATACTGCGGATTTTCCTGAAAGAGATACCAAACCGGGAGCAAATAGAGCGTAAGCAGGATGATCACATAACGAACAAGCCGCTGATATGTGCCGACCAGAGGAGGGAAGTAGAAATCGTCTGTTTCCTGCAAAAAATCAAAAATTGATGTGGGCAGGATCATGACGGCGGGATAATTGTCGCAGATGAGAATGACGCTGCCCTCGGTCAGATGTGCGCAAGCGGTGTCCGGGCGTTCGGTGTACCGGATTTTGGGAAAGGGATTGTACCACCTTTGCTTGATGAGCAACTCGGCGATGGATTCCGCTCCCATGTCCAGACTGCCGGTGTGTATGGCAGTCAACTTGCTCTTGATGCTTGCAACAAACGCCGGGTCTGCCGCGCCGTCAATATAGCAGATGCCGACGTCGGTTTTGGTCTTTGCGCCGATCGTGAACTTTTCCGTGCAAAGGTTTGCGTCCCGGATCCTGCGACGAATGAGCGAGGTGTTCAAAATGATCGATTCTCCGAAGCCGTCCCGCGGACCGCGCAAAACCTTATCGTTTTCCGGTTCTTCTATGCTGCGCAAAGGATAGGAACGCGCATACAGCACGACCGCGGAATAACAGCCGTCCCGCAGGATAGCCGTTCCGCCTTTGAGCACACTGTCGGCGATCCCGTCGATCTTATACTGTGACTCTGTTTCGATATATGGAATCGCCGCGATCTCGCGTTCGCCTTTTCCGTCAAAACGGATGAAAAAGTTAAGCGATTCGGTCAAGACCGTATCTTTGACCAGTCCGTCTACTGCATACAGTGCGCACTTGACCCCCTGCATATTGATAAATTCCCGCTTGATTATATCGAAGGAACGGTCGGTATTCAAAGCCTGATCCAAGCGCTCGGTGTCTATCTGATAACTGCCCGTGATTTGCATATGCTTCTTCCTTTGCGTTTTTCTTTATTGTGTACAGAAAGGAACGCCGTTACACATTTTTGTCATAAAAAAGAGCCTTACGGCTCCCTGAGAGATCGTCTGTTCTTTTTTCGCAGTCGGAAGAATACTGCGGCTGCGCATACAAGATCTGCACAAAAGAGAAACTGCGCGATGGAAAGAAAGACCGCAGCAGGCGCAGAAAAGGCTCTTTCTTTACGCGCTTTGACCAGCGCACCGAGGCCGATCACGCCGGACGGAATTATGGTCATGGCGTCAATCAAAAAACCGATCAATGCAACCAAACCAAAGAAAAACGGAACGTGTACAAATGTGAAAGCGGCAACAAAAAAGATGAATACGTATGCCGGGATATGCAGACATTTTAAGATAAAATTCATCCGTGCAATCTCGAGGGCGGGTCTGCGGCGATATGCCACCGCCGTGCCGATCACCGACAACAGCAGCGCACATACCCAAGCGATCAAAATGAAAAAAAGAAGAACAAAGATGTTGCCATCCAGCCAGTGCTCCACAAAAGCAATGCCCACATCCGTGTACATACAGCCCAAAATACTTCCCACGGCAAGATAGGGGAAGAGGAGCGGAACAATCAAAAGCAAATAGACAGCCATACTGACCCCACCTTTCTATATAAGAGTATCGCCCGCTTTTCAGAAATTATGAAAAGCGGACGATACGGTTTTTATCCGATTTTTGCACCTACCACACGGTAGATGCGGTTAAGGGCAGGGGATAAAACGGTATTTAACAGGAATTCCGTTACAAAATTGATTCCGGCAAGACCGATGAAAATATAATAAGCGACTGTCGCACCGACAAACTTCGGATCTGCGGTGGTGTCGATCAGGGTCTGCATCGTACCGGTCATAAAGAAACAACCGATGATAAAAACACCCGTGTTGACGATCGGTGTTATACCCGCTGCCACAAGAGATGCAACCAACGAGTCGCCTTTTCCGGCCCTTACAAATGCTTTGAAAATCAGCGCGGAACAAAGCCCGGCTAAAATCGCTTTTGCATAGCAGATAATGGTGACCAGCACCGGGTGGGTGGTGAGCAGAAATGCAGTGAACTGATCAAAACCCGTGATACCGCATACGAATGTGACCGTACCGAACACAAATCCGAGCCATGCGCCTGCTCCCGGACCCAAGAGCATTCCGCCCATGGTAATGGGGATCAGTACCAGACTGATCGGTACGGGCAGAAAGGCGGTCAGAGCGCCTCCTGCGAATTGGAGAATGATCACAAGTGCGGTGAGCACTGCCAGTTCGACCATTCTTACGATTGTGTTGTTTGCCCTTGACATGGCAATCCTCCTTACTGCCGTCCTCGTTCCGAGGTACAGCGTAACAAATGTATTTACAAATGACGCGCAGATACCGTCCGGGAAATCGCAGTACATTGGATCAGCGTTTTCTTCGGTACGGGTCACTGTGGCGTCAGTTTGTACGGTTTTTCAGATAGATTTGATAAAGACCGTCACAGGTCAGGTGTTCGTGCACGGCGATCTCATGCTTGCAGAGCGGGACGATCAGACCTGCCGCACTTCCGGTCGCAACCACAGGAGCATCACCCAAACGCTCTTGCAAAAGCGAAATAAACCCATCCAACGCGTAGACCGCCGAATAGACCACGCCGACGTTGACACTGGAAGCGGTATTCTTTCCGGAAAGAGATTTGGGCGGGAAGAGCGGCACACAGGGAATTTCCGCCGCGTCGCGGGTCAGCGCGGCATAGGAGGAATAGACCCCGGGCAGAATGTAACCGTCAGTTAACCGTCTGTGCGCGTCGATTGCAAGTATGGTAGTCGCCGTGCCTAGGTCGGCAACGATCACGGGAGCGGAAAACAGCGCAAGGGCGGCAACTGCGTTTGCGACGATGTCGGCGCCTACTTCTGCGGGATTATCGCTTTTGATATCCAGCGAGGTCTTGATCCCGGGACCGACGCAGAGCGGCAAGACACCGCAGAGCGACACGATCGCATCCGACACCGTGCGGGTCAGATCGGGTGCCACCGAGCCGACCATTGCGCCTGTGAGGGCGCGGGGATCAAAGCTGTTCAAACGAAAAACACTTTCCATAATAACGGCGTATTCATCCCGGCTTTTGGCGCGGTCGGTTGCAATTTTGAATGAAAGACGGCGCTTTCCCGTATCTTCGTAGATACAGAAGTCAATACTGGAATTTCCGATATCGGCACACAAGATCATTTCTATCACCCCGTGCAATTATACTCTTGAAAAAACCTTTTGTCAAGGGCGAGGAAAAATTTCGGAAAAAACCTTGATTTTGCGGCATTCTTGTGGTACAATAAGCGGAGTAACGACACACACGGCGCACGTTCGGTTGCGAAAACACAAGTGCCGTGGTGGGAAAAACCGAAGGAGGACGGAATTATGTCTATTATTCCAATGAAACAGTTACTGGAAGCAGGTGCCCATTTCGGACACCAAACAAGAAGATGGAATCCGAAAATGCAGGAATACATCTTCACCGAGCGCGGAGGACTCTACATCATCGACCTGACCAAAACGGCCAAGAAGTTCGATGAGGCGTATCAGTTCATTCGTGACATCGCCGCAAACAAGGGTACTGTGCTCTTTGTCGGCACCAAGAAGCAGGCGGCGGACACCATCAGAGAAGAAGCGCAGCGTTGCGGTATGTATTATGTAAACGTGCGCTGGCCGGGCGGAATGCTGACCAACTTCAAGACCATCAGACGGAGCATTGCCCGCCTGAACGCCCTCAATCAGATGGCAGAGGACGGCACGTTTGATCTTCTGCCCAAGAAAGAGGTTGCATCTTTACTCAAAGAGAAAGAGGCTCTTGACAAAAACTACGGCGGTATCAAAGAGATGCCGGGGCTTCCCGATGCGATCTTCGTTGTAGACACCCGCAAGGAGAGAAATGCGGTGCTTGAGGCAAGAAAACTGGGCATTCCGGTGGTTGCCATCGTAGATACCAACTGCGATCCGGACGAAGTGGATTATATTATTCCGGGTAACGACGACGCTATCCGCGCGATCAAGTTGTTCTCTTCTGCACTGGCTGACGCCGTGCTGGAAGGTAAGCAGGGTGAGCAGCTGGAAGACGCCGAAGCAGAGGCTCCGGCGGCCGAGGAAGTTCCAGCCGAGAACACGGACGCAGAGTAATTCGAGGAGGAAGACAGAATGGCAAATATTACTGCAAGTGCCGTCAGCGAGCTTAGAAAAGCGACCGGTTGCGGCATGATGGATTGTAAAAAGGCATTGGTCGAGGCTGACGGCGATTTTGAGGCAGCCAAGAAGATTCTGCGCGAGAAGGGCCTTGCCGTTGCCGCAAAGAAGCAGGACCGCATCGCTGCAGAGGGTTTAGTTGATATCATGCGCTCGGATGACGGTGCTACCGCTGCAATCATCGAGGTAAACTCTGAGACCGACTTTGTGGCAAAGAACGAGGCGTTCGGTGAGTTTGTTAAGGGCTTACTGCGTACCGTGCTTGCCAACCGTCCGGCTGATGTGGACGCGCTGATGGCGTTGCCTTTTGACGGCAAGGACGTTACGGTCGAGGCTGAACTCAAGGACAAGACCTTTGTCATCGGCGAGAAACTCTCGATCCGCAGATTTGCGGTTGTAGACGGTGTGCTCAGCACCTATATCCACGGCAAGGGCACTGCCGGCGTTATCGTTAAGTTTAGCGCTGATCCGGCTGTTGCCGCAAAGGACGCTTTCGCGGAGTGCGCCAAGAACGTTGCTTTGCAGATTGCCGCTATGGCCCCTACTTACGCAAAGAAAGAGGATGTGCCGCAGAGCGCGATCGACGAGGAAAAGGCCGTGCTGATCGCTCAGATCAAGGCTGACCCGAAGAACGCAAGCAAGCCCGATCAGATCATCGAGAAGATGGTTTCCGGTAGGATCGGCAAGTTCTATGAGAAGAACTGCTTAACCGAGCAGGCTTACGTCAAGGAAGACAAGATGACCGTCGGCGAGTATGTCGCATCGGTTGCAAAGGACCTTGGCAGTGATCTTGCCATCGACAGTTTTGTCATGTTCGAGAAGGGCGAGGGCATCGAAAAGAGAGAGGATAATCTCGGTGACGAGGTTGCCAAGATGCTGGGTCAATAAATATCGTATAAACGAGCGGGTCACTTTCTGTAAGGAAAGTGACCCGCTTTGTATTTGATGACCCGCTTTGTATTTGATGACCCGCTTTGTATTTGATGACCCGCTTTGTATTTGATTTTGCATCAAAAGTCGATTTTCTCGTCTAAATATGCCGGGATCTCTCCGATCGGCAGACGGATTTGTTCCATGGTGTCGCGATCCCGAATGGTGACGCAGCCGTCGTTTTCCGAATCGAAGTCGTAACAGATGCAGAACGGCGTGCCGATCTCGTCCTGCCGACGGTAGCGCTTTCCGATCGAGCCTGCGTCGTCGAATTCTACGTTGTAGCGCTTTGAGAGCGTCGTGTAAAGTTCAGCCGCCTTGTCCGAGAGTTTTTTGGACAGAGGCAGTATTGCCGCTTTGACTGGTGCAAGCGCCGGGTGCAGATGCAGAACCGTGCGCACGTCGCCCTCGGCGATCTCTTGCTCGTCGTAGGCGTTGCACAAAAAGGCAAGCGTGACGCGATCCGCGCCCAGAGACGGCTCTATCACATACGGGATGTATTTTTCGTTTGTCTGCGGATCAAAATATTCCATCGGCTCGCCCGAGTGCTCGGAATGCCGGGTCAGGTCGTAATCGGTACGATCCGCGATCCCCCACAACTCGCCCCATCCGAACGGGAAAAGGAACTCAAAGTCGGTTGTCGCTTTGGAATAGAAAGACAGTTCCTCCGGCTCGTGGTCGCGAAGCCGCAGGTTGGAATCCTCCATACCCAGTCCGATCAGAAAATCATGGCAGAATTTACGCCAGTATGCAAACCACTCAAGGTCCGTGCCCGGCTTGCAGAAGAACTCAAGTTCCATCTGCTCAAATTCGCGAATACGGAAGATGAAGTTGCCGGGGGTGATCTCGTTGCGGAAACTCTTACCGATCTGCGCAACGCCGAACGGCACCTTGCGTCGGGTGGTGCGCTGAATGTTTTTGAAATTAACGAAAATACCCTGCGCGGTTTCCGGCCGCAGGTAAACCTCGGTCGAACTGTCCTCGGTCACGCCCTGGTGGGTCTTGAACATCAGGTTGAATTTACGGATGTCGGTGAAATCGCTTTTTCCGCAACCGGGACAGGGAACCTGTTTGTCGCGGATAAAGGCGACCAGATCCTCGTTGGTCATTGCCTCGACGTTGGTTTTCGTATCGCCGGTCTGTGCGCACCAGTCCTCGATCAACTTGTCCGCCCGGTGGCGCATCTTGCAGGCTTTGCAGTCGATCAGCGGATCGTTGAAAGTGGTCACGTGTCCGGATGCCACCCATACCTGCGAATTCATCAGGATCGCAGAGTCAAGCCCCACGTTATAGGGATTCTCCTGCACGAATTTCTTCCACCATGCCCGTTTGACGTTGTTTTTGAACTCTACACCCAGCGGGCCGTAGTCCCAGGCGTTGGCAAGCCCCCCGTAGATCTCCGAGCCGGGATAGATAAACCCTCTGTTTTTGCAAAGGGAGACGATTTTGTCCATGGTTTTTTCTTCAGATCTCATATTGTATCTCCTGTTTCTATGGTTTGTTCACTGAAATCGGTGGGTACAGCCGGGTGCGCACTCGAGGCGCTTGGCCACATGAATTGCACGATAATAAACGCCAGCAGACCGAAGATCACAAGAGAAATGCAGAATGCGATCGCAAAATTTTTTACACCGTTCATACTGTTTCCTCCACATTTAATCATATCTATTATACAACAGATGATAATTCTTTTCAAGTAAATACTTGAAAAAATGCCCTTTGTATGATAAAATATAGTAACTACCAATATCCGCCTTAGTTAAATGGATATAGTACCCCTGAGAAAGCGTCGGAACACCCGCCGGGCCAAAAAAGGCGATTGACAGCTTTCTGATTTGCGGGTACAATTTAAGAGTTTTTGTGAAATGTCGCTGTAGCTCAGTCTGGATAGAGCGACCGCCTCCTAAGGTTGTACTAAATCGCTTGCCTTTCTTAAAAAGGCAAGCGGTAATATTGATAAAATTTCATAGATGTCCTCGTACCTCAGCAGGATAGAGGGTCCGCCTCCTAAGCGGAACGCCCCCGGTTCGAATCCGGGCGAGGACGCCACAAAAAACGCCGAAAGCCTTGTATTTTCAAGGTTTTCGGCTTTACTTATTTATTGGGTGTCCTAATTTTCTCGGCTCGGATTTCTTACAGTGAGCGTTCTATTTCTCTTTGGTTGCGGACTCCCTATCCCTTGAAAACCTTGCTAATCAAATTAGCAAGATACCCCCATTTTTGCTAATGAAAATCGACTTTCTGCTAATCGCTCAGAAAATCGTGCTAAAAATCGTGCTAATTGAAAAGTGTGCTTATTATAGTTCGACCTTGTTTTATCTCGTACCTTATAGTCCCTTTGTTATTCTGTATTATTGCTTCACTCAGCGCATATTTCACAGAAAGACTTTCCTTATATTATAATAAAGGTCTCAGGAGGTAATGGTTATGAGAAACAAGAACTATTACATAAATTTGGATGACCGTGAATACTTTGATATTCTTTCCTCTTTAATGAACAAGAGAAATAAGTTAATCCAAAGCGGCAAGTACACCGATGGAATTGACGAAGTAATTATGAAGATAAAGAAGGCAAAGAAAAAGACTTTTCGTGTCCTCTATATATAAGTATATTAGGTCAATATTCAAATTGCAATTAAATATTATTCAGATAGCACCGTTTCGATAGTTTGACGAAACGGTGTTTTTCTATTTGAGCCACCCTTTCCGTTCGAGAATTGGGTAGCTTTTTTATTTTTTCAAAAAATTTTTAATTTAGGGTTGTCAAAAGCCCCCTCACAGTCGGAATTAGTGAAAGGGTTGTTTTCAACTTCATTAAGTAGCAGCTCTTTCACCGTTCCTTAAAAATCGAATATCAGGTACGTAGGACTTTAGTTCTGATGATTAGCCACCTTAACGGGTACGCCGAGACTTCCTATTGGAACGAGCGAGAAACCCCGTTATTAATATCAGGTTGCCCCTGATAAGGCGATGACAGTCAGAATGATAATGATACTTCTCTACGGAGCAGGCGGAGAACCCGGCTGAGGTGAGATTCCTATGATGCGGTGAAGCACACCGCTACCTATGTACTTCCCTTGCAAGGGGTGTTGAGAACAAATATTGCAATACAAAACATTAGACCGAAGAAAAATGTCACTTCGGTCTTTACATAGCACCTTACAATAAGATGCTAAATCTATAAGAAAGGAGCAAAGACAATGCCTAACTGCAATACGATTGCTATATGTAATCAGAAAGGCGGTGTTGGAAAAACGACTACCACCGTCAACTTAGGTGTAGGCTTGGCAATGCAAGGTAAAAAGGTACTCCTTGTAGATGCCGATCCACAGGGCGACCTCACGACTTGCCTTGGTTGGCAAGATACAGACAATCTCCCCGTTGCATTATCGGACAAAATGGTTGAAGTTATGCAGGATAAATGCAAAGATCCACTAAAAGGTATTCTACATCATAAAGAAGGTGTTGACCTTATTCCCTCAAACAGCGACCTTTTCGATTTTGAAATCAGTCTTGTAACTGCAATGAACCGTGAAGCTATTTTGAGAAACTACCTTAACGAAGTGAAACACAACTACGATTATATTATTATCGACTGCTCACCTTCGCTCGGTATGATGACTCTTAATGCTTTATCGGCGGCAGATAGCGTAATCATTCCCGTTCAGGCACATTACCTTCCGGCGAAGTGTATGACACAGTTGATGAGAACTATTACAAAGGTAAAGAAACATATCAATCCTAAACTCAGCATAGACGGTATTCTCTTAACCCTTGTAGACAACAGAACAAACCTTGCCAAAAGCACCATAGACGCTTTGCGTGAGAATTTTGGAAGTTATATTAAGATATATAACACCTACATTCCCATTGCAATCAAAGCGGCAGAGGTCAGTTCCAAAGGTAAAAGCATTTACGCCTACGAACCCAATAGTACGGTGTCCAAAGCATACACCGAATTTTCAAAGGAGGTGTTAGACGATGGCAGGAAGAAAGAGCGACTTCACTCTGCCCAAGTTCGATGATATTTTCTCGACTCAGGAAATGAGAGATGATGAAAAACTCGCCAAAATCCGAGATATTCCACTGGAACTGATCGATGACTTTCCCGACCACCCATATAGAGTTCAAGATGATGAAGATATGGATCGGCTCGTTGAGAGTATCAAAGAACGTGGTGTTATAACCCCCGCAATGGTAAGGCAAAAGAAAGATGGCAGATATGAACTCATTTCAGGTCATAGGCGAAAAAGAGCGTGTGAGCTTGCAGACTTTGAAACCCTGAGATGCGAAGTTGTTGAACTCACAAGAGATGAAGCCATAATCTTAATGGTAGAAAGTAACTACCAACGAACACAGCAGCTTCCCTCTGAGAGAGCTTTTGCATACAAGATGCGACTTGAAGCTATGGCACGGCAAGGAAAACGAAGCAACTTAACTTGTGCAACCGAGTTGCACAAGTCTGACGGAAAGAAAAGCAGAGATACAGTCGCAGATAAAAGCGGCGAAACAGTCCGGAGATATATTCGCTTAACTAACCTAATTCCTGAATTGCTTGATATGGTGGATAATTCTGTACTCAAGGATAAGGACTCTTTGCAAATGGCATTAAAACCTGCCGTTGAATTATCGTATCTTGATGAAGATTGTC
The DNA here is from genome assembly GCA_947625805.1 of uncultured Clostridia bacterium. Classification (GTDB taxonomy): domain Bacteria; phylum Bacillota; class Clostridia; order Oscillospirales; family CAG-272; genus CAKSEI01. The sequence continues at coordinate 16,450 of CANQPT010000004.1, read as the reverse complement.
AGCGGGATGTTGTTGAGGAAATCGACCTGAATGACTGTACCCCTTCCCACGATCAAACAATCCGTATGCGAAAGATGTTTGAGGAAGGAAAACTCACACCTGAAGCAATCCAAGCCATTATGTCCGAACAAAAACCGAATCAGCGTGAAAAGATAGTCCTTCGTGGTGATCGTGTGCGACAACTCATTCCAAAGAGTGTCCCACTTAGTAAAACGGAGGATTTTGTTTGCAAGGCATTAGAGCATTACAACAACTTTTTGCGAAAACGTGCCGAGCGTGACTCGAGGTAAATGGAGTACAAATTTTCCGTTCCCCTTTCTCACACTCTAACCCCTGATTACAAGCTAACTTACCGAAAAAGATATATACTATCTCTGAATAAACTATCTCAAAGTATATGTCTTTCTCATAAAGAAAACGCACAATTCACACTTGAAGGAGGTGGTTGTTATGATTTAAGTTTACCCTCATAAATTCGCACCTTTGTCGGAGTACAAAAATATTCGTACAATGTGGGTAGAAAAGCAAAGGAGCGTGAGTTTATAAGAAAACACATTTTACCCATTCTGTTAATTCTGCTGATGATATTGCTTGTAGGATGCTCAAAGTCGAGTGAACTGCCGCAAAACACCGAAATCAGTTCTTCGTCGGTTGGTCAATTTTCGGAGCTAAAACAAGACGAGAACTTAACTGATGAACCGAGCATTATCGAAACAGAAAGCGCCGCTTCATCGACCGAAAATAAAGTTGTTTCAGAGCCTGCCGAAATCCAAGAAAAAGAGGACAAAAAACCTGCTTTTTCTTCGGAGAGTAAACCAACGGAAGAAATCCCAAAGACAACCGAGAAAACTAAAAATAAATCCGCAGAAACAAAGCCTGCTGAAACCCAACAGACTGAGCCTACTCAGCCGACTACAAACCCGACTGAGAAAAGCAAAGAGCCTGAAAACGAGAGCGAACCTGAAACCGTGTATCAAGTTCCTGAACGTTCAGAGGTTGAAACATTGGTTGCAGCATATATCAATCAATACCGTTCCACAAAAGCGACAGTTTTAAGCGGTCTTACGAGCGTTGCCCGTTACCGCAGTAATCAACTTGTTACCAACTTCGTCCACACGGACGGAATTGATGCTTGCAATGCCTTACAGTATGGTGAGTTTGTGGATATGACCTTGTATGGTATGAACGAAAGCGACAGTTACTATCAGGGATATAACCGTGAAGCCATTGCCAAAGGTAATTGGACGGGAACGGTTGACGAGATAGCACAAAGGATCGCTAACGGTTTTAAGAACAGTTCAAGCCATTGGAGTTATCTCGGCTCAAGCGAATATTCATATATCGCAGTCGGTTGTACTTATGACGAAGCAAGTTCAATTTGGTACTGCTGCATTTGTGTGAGCAGTAAAAACTACGGCGGATAAAAACAGAATACCCACCCACCTAACGCTTGATGTAATAGTCAGGCGTTATTTTTTTATCTTAAAACAGAAAGGACAAGATATAATGAAAATTAAGAAGAAATTTCCTAAGCTGATGTCGGCTTTGCTTGCAGTCGTAATGATAGTTGTCGCATTGCCGTTGACGAGCTTTGCTGCCCCTGCCTCGGATCTTCCTGAAAATATGAAGGATCACGCTATCCTTCGTGCATTGGAATATACCGGTTATGATGTGCAACAGCAGAAAAACAACGGTACGCTCTATCAGGACTACTATTACGGTTCAAGAACGCCGTCCTCGATTTTATCGAACATTTCCTACGGAACGGCTCTGTCCGGCAAGGAAACGGTAGATGATAGTAGTACCGTTACAAGAAAAGCACCGGCTATTTCAAGGTTTGAGCAGAACGGTATGTGTTGCGCTTCGTTTGTGACCTACTTTGTATGCAACTATCTCCCGAATATCGAAGGTGCTGACACACAGTTCATCACCGATGCGATCAACGCTACGGGTATGAACTCTCAGGCTGTTGTTACTTGGCAGACTGCTCTCGCAAATCTTGCAAGTGCAGGCAAAGTTGAGAAAATCGGTACTGCTCCCTCGAATGTTGACAGAAGCAAGTTAGCCCCCGGCGACCTTATCATTTTCGGGGACTCTACAAACTCACATGTTCATATCGCCGTTTATTCCGGAACATACAGAGGGATTGACTTCATTATCCACGTCGGGAATGAGCGTGGACCGGAGATTTCCCGTGTCGATTGGATGTCGCAGGCAGGCGATAAATCGTCCTATCCTAACGCTTATTATCACTTGCCCGAAGATATTTTTGAATCTGACGGTGAAATCGAAGTGTATAAGAAAGACACTTACGGCAAGGCACTTGCGGGTGCAGTTTTCGTAGCCACAAACAATGACACCGGTAAGACTTATAAAATCGGACCAACCAACAGCAGCGGCTATGCCAAATCTGAAACCCCTGTGCCGTATGGAACTTATACGGTAAAGGAAACTGTTTTTCCGACAAACTACCGAGCTTCGGGCAAGACCGAGTGGACTGTTACGGTCGATAAGACTAACAACGGACTTGTTACGATAAACGCCGTAAATGAGGAAATCCCCGGTTCTGCAAAAATCGTTAAGACATCCGAGGACGGCAAGGTCGAAGGTATTTCCTTTACTGTAACGGGCATCGGATACAGTAAAACAGTCAAGACCAACAGCAAAGGCGAATGGCAGATTGATAATCTGAAACCCGGCGTCTATACCGTGACAGAGCAGGAATATAGCAAATATGTACCGCAGGAGTCCCGCAAAGTCACGGTCGTATCCGGACAGACGGCTACTGTCACTTTCAATAACACGCTTCGCCGTGGTGACCTGACAGTAACCAAAACCGCAGAGGATGGCTTGGAGGAAGGAATGAAGTTCCACCTTTATGGAACATCGCTTTCCGGTCTTGCCGTGGATGAATATGCTATCGTTGGCTCTGACGGTAAAGCTCGTTTTCAGGGCGTTTTGATCGGTACAGGATATACTTTGGAAGAGGTCGGAACACCTGACCGATATGTTGTCCCCGATAATCAGGAAGCCGACATCGAATGGAACAAAATTACAAACAAGTCTTTCGATAACGATTTGAAACGTGGCGACTTGGTTGTTACCAAAACTGCCGAAGATGGTTTGGAAGAAGGTATGCGATTCCATCTGTTTGGAACCTCATACAGTAACTTGCCTGTTGACGAATATGCTACTGTCGGTTCCGATGGCAGAGCATATTTTAACGACATTCTGATTGGTACAGACTATACCTTAGAGGAAGTCGATACGCCTGACAGATATGTTGTCCCTGCCGATCAGACCGCAGCAATCGAATGGAATAAGGTTACGAATAAGTCTGTTGATAACCGATTGAAAAAGTGGAACTTGACTGTCACCAAGACCGACAAAGAAGCAGGACAGCCGCAGGGCGATGCAACGCTTGCGGGTGCTGTCTACGGTATTTACAAAGACGGTAAGCTCATTGATCGCTATACTACCGATATAAACGGTCAGTTTATTACAAAGTATTATGTGTGCGGTGATGATTGGTCTTTGCAGGAAATCACTCCTTCTGAGGGGTATCTTATTGATCCGGCAGAATATCATATCGGTGCTGAAACAAAGAATTACACAATCGAGTATAACCCGATTTCCATTGGTGTTGGCGAACAAATCCTCAAAGGTAAGATTGCTTTGATTAAGCATACTGATGACGGCGAAACCAAAATTGAAACGCCTGAAGTCGGAGCTGAATTTGAAGTGTACCTGAAGAAATCCGGTAGTTATGCCGATGCAAAAGAAACCGAGCGAGATTATCTCGTTTGTGATGAGAATGGCTTTTCCGAAACAAAGGAGCTACCCTACGGTGTCTATACTGTCCATCAGGTAAAAGGATGGGAAGGTCGTGAATTTATCGACGATTTTGATGTGTATGTTGATAAAGACGGACAGACCTACCGTTATTTAATCAACAACAGAAATTTTGAAAGCTACGTTCAGGTTATCAAGATCGATGCTGAAACCAATAAGACCATCCCGTATGCGGGTGCAGGTTTCCGCATCTACGATCCGTCCGGTAATCTTGTAACAATGACTTTCACCTATCCTACGCCTACAAATATTGATGTGTTCTATACTGACTCAACAGGTATGCTTATCACGCCTGAGAAACTTGAGTATGGCACGGGATATTCTCTCGTTGAAGTACAGGCACCTTACGGCTATGTACTCGATGAAACTCCCGTATATTTCGATATAGTCGCAAAGGATGCAACTGAGGAAAGCGGGGTTACGGTAGTTAAAGTGAATAAGGCAAATATGGCTCAGAAAGGCACGATCACCATCGAAAAGACCGGTGAGGTGTTCTTCGGCGTTTCTGCGGTCGGCGGTATGGATGAAAACAGCAACGAACTGCCTACTATCTATCAGCCGATCTATAAGGTTAAGGGACTTCCCAACGCCGTTTATGAAGTTAAAGTAGCAGAGGACATTATCACCCCTGATGGTACTGTCCGATACAAGAAGGGCAAGATTGTGGATACCGTTACAACAGATCAAGACGGTTTTGGCACAAGCAAAGAACTCTATCTCGGTAAATACGAGGTGAAGGAAATTAAAGCTCCTTATGGAATGGTTTTGAATGATGAAGTCCATACTGTTGAGCTGATCTATGCCGGACAGAATGTTGCTGTTACGGAAACTGCCACCTCGTTCTACAACGAAAGACAGAAGGTTGAAGTCAGCCTGAGCAAAGTCATTGAAATCAACGAACTCTTTGGCATAGGCAATAAAGGTGAAATCCTGAATATCAGCTTCGGTCTGTTTGCTGCTGAGGAAATCGAGAGTGCGAGTGGAACGGTCATTCCTGTTGATGGGCTTATTGAGATTATCTCTCTTGATGAAAACGGTAACGCTGTCATTAAGACTGACCTCCCCATTGGCAGTTACTATGTGAAAGAGATTGGCACAGACGAGGCGTATATTTTGGACGAAACCAAGTATCCCGTTGTCTTTGACTATGCGGATCAGACCGTTGCATTAGTTAAAATTGCTGTGAATGACGGAAAGCCGATTGAAAACGAGATTATCTATGGCTCTGTTTCCGGCGTAAAAGTCGATGAGGATGGTTCTCCGCTTGGCGGTGCCTTGATTGGACTGTTCAAGACTGATGGCGAAGATTTCACAATCGAAAATGCCCTGATGACTACCGTATCTAATGTAGACGGTAGTTTTTCTTTTACAAACATTCCTTACGGTACTTGGTATGTGCGTGAAATTAAGCAACCTACCGGTTTCGTTCTAAATGAAACAATTTTCGATGTAACCGTTTCAGAAAATGGGCAGATTATTGAGATCGAAATCGTCAACGAGTTCATTCGTGGCAATATCGCTTTGACAAAGGTGGATGCAGATTATCCCAACAACAAATTGACGGGTGCAATCTTTGAGGTTTACAAGGACACCAACGAAAACTGTAAGTTTGACGAGGATGACGAGCTGATCGGCACACTCACCGAAGAAGAAATCGGAGAGTATGTAATGAAGGAACTGTTCTATGGTCGCTACTTCGTTAAGGAAACTGTTGCACCGGAAGGCTACCTGCTCGACAATGGCGTTTATGAAGTGTTTATTGACACCGATGAGATGACCTATCAGGTTGAAAATGAAGCGGGCGTCGGATTTGCAAATCAGCCTATCAAAGGAAATATCTCTCTGACAAAGGTAGATGCAGAATATCCCGACAACAAACTGACCGGAGCAATCTTTGAGGTCTATCTCGATGTAAATGCTGATGGCAAACTTGATGAGAACGACATTTGTATCGGTACGCTTGATGAAAGCACAATCGGCATCTACGAAATGAAAGATGTTCGTTACGGGCACTATCTCGTTAGGGAAATCGTTGCTCCGGAAGGCTTCTTCCTTGATGAAGGTATCTATTCTGTGTTCGTAGAGAAAAACGGCAACACCTACGTCATTGAGAATGAAGCAGGGGTTGGTTTTGTCGACGAAGCTATGAGGGGTTCTCTTAAGATCGTCAAGACTTCTTCTGACGGCAAGGTTGAAGGGTTCTCCTTCCGCATTACCGGAGCGAATGGTTTTGATGTAACTCTCAAGACTGACGAGAACGGCGAAATCTTCATTGAGGGACTTCGCATTGGCGAGTATACCGTTTCCGAAGTCGCAGATGAAGTATCTGCTCCTTACTCCCGACCTGCCGATAAAAAGGCAAATGTTATGACAGACTCTACGACCATTGTTGAGATGCACAATGTATTTATCGACAATCCTAAGACGGGCGATGACAGCAATATCGGCTTGTGGCTCGGCTTGCTCGGTCTGTCTGTTGTAGGTATCGGAGCGACCGTATTCTTCGGCTTCAAACGTAAGAAGAAGGATGGTGAGCAGTAATGGAACCTAAAGTAATTATCACAATCGTGTTGATTGCTTTCATCATCGGAGGAATTATCTTCCTTCAGGTGAGAAACAAGAAGAAATAAACCTATGGGGCGGATGAAATATTCCGCCCCTTTTCTATTTTACGGAGGCAAGTTATGAAAGACCTAAAAACGATTGAAAGCAGAGTCCGTGCTATTCTTTACAACCACCAAGAAGCACGAGATGATGATATGATCCTTTATCTTCTCTATTGCAATCGCTACGGTGAAGTCAAAGTTGGCGAACTGCCTTTCGAGATGGTTATGAACAACTACAAGGTGTTTCATATTCCTTGCTTTGAGAGTGTTCGCCGCACCCGTCAGAAAATTCAGGCGGCAACCCCTGAACTCGGTTGCAGTCCTGAAGTGCGTAGAGCAAGAAGAAAACAGCAAGGCAAATACAAAGCCTATGCTACTGACAAGAGAAAGTGAGGTGTTTCCGATGAACACAGAAAAACGAATGATACACTCCTATGAAGTCGTTTCCTCTCTCAAGATTGGCGAAAAAGAAGTTGTACTCGCAATGGATGAGAAAAACACAGACGGCGAAAAGTATATGACCTGCTTTGTGGAGCGTAACGAACTTTTTGAGTTATACCACGAAAGTATGCTTTCCGATGACTATGCAGAGATTGCCAAGATTTACGGCGCCCGTATTGCAAACGAAGCCGAACTGCATATAGAGTCTGTCAAAAAGCTCGGTATTCCTATTACGATAATCACCGCAGAGGACTGTATTCCTGACCACCATACCCACGATATAAACGGCAAGATAATTGCCATTGATACAAAGCATCTTCGCCCTGAATTTCAAAGAGCAGACCGACAGTTATACCTTGTGTACGGCGGTTCGGGAGCTTCGGCAAACACTCGTGGAAGTGCCGTGTTCTGCACCAACCTTCACACGGGCAAAAATTGCCGTTGGGAGCGATATGAGGTTATGGGCGAAGTCAAACCGGAGTGTATGCCCGAATGGGCAAAGGAAAAGGCTGAAGCCTTAAAGAGAGCCAATAAAAGAAAGAACAAGGAGGCAGAACGATGAAAGACTCATTTACCCTTCAGCAGAAGGTCAAAGTCCTGAATAAGCTCATTGATGCCAAGTGCAGAACCGAAAAAGGGTTGCAGGCACTTGATATGGAGAGCATTTTGAAAATCCCCAATATCACCATTCAGGATATGACCGTTATTATGGAGCTTCAGAAAGCAACCAAATCAAATAAACTGTTCTCCTACTTGGGCGGTGGTAACGATGAGCAGCCAAGCGGATGACCGCCACGTTATATGGGGCGATATAAACCTAAACTTTGATGATTGGAAAGATGACCTGATGGAGCAATACCCTGACCTTTCCGAAGATGAGCTAATCCAAAAGATGCACGAAATCAATGCGGACTATCTTGGTGATGAGCGTATGAACCTAAATGTTCAGCTCTCTCAACCGATATTGGTCGTTGCGGATATAGGTCGTTGGGACGGTCGATATAGCGGTTATGCTGAAATCAAGTCCGGTAAGATATGCGACTGCCTTTATACCGAAATGGATATGCGCGAGTGGTATGTTGATAAGTACGGCGACCTTCGTGCAGATGCCGTACACCACGATGGCAGAAACTATTACCTCTATCGTGTGTATAAGGACACCGCAACCGACAGTCAGATTGAAAATCTCAAAGCGAAGATCTACGAGGGCAAGGCAACGAGAGCCGATATAACAAGGATTACAAGACGGCTTGGTGATGATATTGCCGCAGTATATGGCTTTCATATTCCCCGACAGAAACAATCAAAAGAGATTGCGAGGTGATACAAAATGGAAATGATAAATGCAGACCAAATCACAACCAATATGAACGGCAGCACTTTGGAGATTTTCATTGACGGCAAACTTGCCGCCGAGATCTCCGATGGTAAAACCGAACTCGGCTTTGTGTATGATGTGCTTCAGGGTATGGATTATGAAATCAACGAGGACAACTTTGTTCTCCGAGCCTTTAACCCCGTTGAAGAACTCTACACATATAGGCAGAGTCAGCAGATATGTATGCAGACGGGATTTATCGGTTATATGAGAGCAGACTTCGGCTCTAACGGAAAACAGTTCTTTTCCTCTTGGAACGAGTTCAACAAGACTCTCAAAACCCCTGAATTTGCCGCAGACCTTGACTTCGTTATCAACGGGTTCAGGGATAAGGACAGTATGTTTGGCGACCGTGACAAGCTCAATTCTTTCTGTGCTATGCACCCTGAATGGAAAATGGGCGGCGACCGTGAGTATTACGGTGTTCGTGTAGACACTACCAACTACGCCTATATGCTTCGCTTTACCCCTCGTCAGGGTGACTACAATATCTACTGCCATTGCTATAAGAAAGAGTGGCTTGATAAGCACCTTGAAAACGCCGAGCGTGGTATCCGTTTCATTGATCCGCACTACAACGAAAGGTTCGTAATTCCTGACGGCGACACTATCCGTATTCAGATGGAAGATAACAAGTACGCAGACTACACTTGCAGATATATTGATGACTACCATGTTGAAGTCGGTAGTCAGTTATATCATATCTGTCAGTTTGCCGAACTGATTGAACAGAACGGATATAAGACTATTCCGCTTCGTTCCTCTCTGCCAAACACGGCGTATGTGTTCGTTGAGTCCCATAACTGTGTCGGCATTGTTCTCAAGGGCGAAAGCGGATACAGACCTACCGCCATTTATGGCAATACACCCGCCGAAACAAGAGCAGAGGTTGACAAGATGAACGGAAATCTCAAGATAAGCAAGGCTCAAGCTCAGGCTATGAATTGCGGCTCGATGTTCGGATGGGATACGCCTGCCGCCGATCCGAAGAACTATGACGATAAAGGAAACCCCATAAAGCCAAAAAGGAAAAACAAAGAATATGAACGATAAGGAGGTGTTACCTAATGGCTCGAAAATATGACCTGATTTCAGAGTTATACAACCGGACTTGTAAGACGGTCGTATCTTCTCCGCAGAGTTGGCAAGCCTTTTTGAGTTCTGCTTGCAGGAACTATAAGTTACGCTTCGATGAGCAGCTTTTGGTGTTTGCTCAAAGACCTGATGCTACTGCCGTGCTTGAGATTGAGCGTTGGAACGGCACCTTTGGTCGATGGGTAAACAAGGGTGCAACGGGTATTGCAGTCTTTGATGATGTGAGCAGAAGCAGACAGCGACTTATCCATTACTTTGATATTTCCGATACCCACGAAAGCCGATACTCAAGACCTGTCCCTATTTGGACTATGAAGCCTGAGTATGAGGAAGAAATCATTGAAACCCTTGAAAGCACTTTCGGAGCGATTGAGGACAAGAGTTCTCTTGCTTCAGCGATTATGTGTGCCGCACGAAACGCAACGGAAGATAATATCCCTGACTACGTTGGCGACTTGCTTTATACAATCGACAACAGTTTCTTGGAAGATCTGAACGAGGATATGATTGCTTCGCTTTACAGAAAAACCGTTACAAATAGCGTGGCATATATGATGATGGAAAGGCTCGGCATTGATACGGAGGAACACTTCTTCCGTGAGGACTTTGAGGATATTATCAATTTCAATACCCCCGAAACCTTAAATGCTCTCGGCTTTGCCACAAGCGATATTGCCGAAATGGGACTTGCAGAAATCGCAAAAACGGTTATGTCCCTTGAGAAGCAAAATCGCATAATTGCTGAAAATCATAATTCTGACTACAATAAAGTCAAAGAAAACCAAACCGAAAGGAGTCTTGAAAATGACCGAACTGACCTACACGATGCAGGGCGATTACAGACTGCCCAATCTGACCTTACCGGAGCAGCCGGAAGTACCGATGGGAAGGTTCGCTCAACTGAGAGCGAAGTATCTGAAGGAAAATCGCAAGGTTCTGTACTACAACCTACTGACAAGCTGCAAACTGAACGAGCATCTGACGGAAGTAGAACAGACGGCGACCGAGCTGACGGAACGCTTGACGAAGGAGTTGGCGGACAAAGAGGGCGTGACGGAGATGTTGAAAGCCACCGATATGATGAGTTGGGTTCGACAGATGAACAATATCCGCAGTCGGGTTCAGGAAACGGTGTTGAAGCAAGTAGTCTACGCTTAGACTATCACGACAGAAGCACCGAGGACAAAAGCCTACCATTCTTCCACGATGAAGATACTATAAGAGAGCTTCTTGGAACGACACCCCACCTGAAAGCATCCAAAGACGAAATACGTGCGTTCTTTGAAAACGTAGCCGATGACGATAAACGCACCGAGTATATCAAGGGTATTTTCAACAACGATTATACCGAAGTGATCTTGAGTGACGATAGGCGTGTCGGCTACAAAACTTATCAAAATGTCCTACACCTTTGGGAAGGCAGTTATCTCAGCCGTACCGCACAGAGCTATTACGATTGGGGCGTTATTGCTGACCACTTTGAAGCAATGCGACTTCTCGGAGAGCTGCAGGACAAAATGAAACCTTTGCCCTCTATGGATGGGCAAATGAGCTTAATGCTCGATTACGAAGCAGAGGTAACAAAACCCTCTGCTTTTTCTTTTTCCCAAGAAATTATTGATGCCATTCTTTGTCACGGCAGTCAGGTCAGCGAAGGAAAGTTCCGTATCTATGAGCAGTTCCAAAAGAGCTTATCCAAAAAGGAAAATGCAGACTTCCTGAAAAATGAGTACGGATGGGGCGGCTCGTATCCGATTATCGTTGGAACGGGTATTGACGAGTTGCACGATGGCAAAGGAATAAAGCTCACCAAAAAAGTCAATGGCGAAGAAGTAAAACTCTTGCTGAATTGGAATCAGGTTGAAAAGCGTATCTCTGAGCTTATCAAAATGGATAGATACCTGAACCAAAAAGAAAAGGAACTTTATCCGCAATGGCTTGAGCAGCAAGAGATCCGCAGAGCCGAAGTTGCTGAGGAACGCAGAAAGAGAGAAATTCTTTCTACTGCACCCGCCGATAAGAAAGAGCCTGAAGCAGTCAACGAAAGATATGAGTATCATCTTGGCAGCACCGTGTATATCGGTGCAAATGAGTATGAAATTCAGTCCTTTGATGATGAGCGTGTAATGCTCTATGACTTGCAGTTCCCGTTGTTCAACAAGGAAATGACAAGAGCCGAGTTCGACCAAAAGGTTCAGGAAAACCCGATGAACGACCACCTGAAGGTAAAGGTTACAGAGGTTGAGCAAGGCACAGAAACACCCAATATTCCCTTTGCAAGTGGTGACACACACTACTTCTATCGACCTGACTCAAAGCGTTGGGATGCGGTTTACTACAATCCTGATGCTAATTCAGGCGGTCAGTATGTCGTTACGCATCTTTCCCTTGAGGAAGTCATAAGTGCAAAGGAAAACAGCGATAGTCTTGAGTCGTTCTTCGAGAACTTATATCAGGCAAAAAGCCAAGAGTTAATCGACTTGGGAACACTTGACTATGATGCTTTCATTCGTGAGTACGGCGAAATGCACGCTGATTGCATTGGTGATGATGAAGGGACAATGGAAACCCTTGTTTTCGAAGCACGAAGCGAGCTTGAGCAAGTACCCGTCTATGACCGTGAAAGTGAAATCATCTACGATGTTCTTTCTGCTCTCAAAATTGATGATGTGGAATTGGACTTCGATGGTGAGGGACTTGTCGCAACCGATAGTATGGGCAACGAATGGCACGGTCAGGAGTTCTATAAGTTCCTTGTGGAAGAAGCCTTTGTCTTTGAGGATGACGGCAGCGTTCTTGGTATCCGTAATGAACTCTTAAAGGACTTTACGGAACTGTCCGAGCATAACGGCGTTCCCGTTAAGGACAACCGAGTGCGTGAGCCGTATAGAAGTTATCTTGCGGTGAAAGCCGAGAACCCTGACAGAATTGTTTTCTATCAGGTTGGCGATTTCTTTGAGTGCTACAACGATGATGCACAGAAAGCCGCAGATATATTTGACCTTTGGGTAACTTCCCGACCTATTAGCGACAATGAAAGAGTACCGATGTTTGGTATTCCGAAACACGCTATGGAAACCTATATGACAATGCTGACCGACAGAGGTTATGATGTTGCAGTCGCTTCTCTTGAGAACGGAGAACGCAAGGTGTATAACCTTGTTTCTCAAAACAAGGAAGATCCGGTGGAGTCGAAACCTATCGGCAGAATTGACTATCTGCACACAGACGGTCGAGTTCGTGAGAGTATCGAATACACAAGTCCGTATCAGCTTGAAAAGGATATTAAAGAAGAAAACCAATATGGTGTTCCGATGAGCGTAGTCCTTTACAGACAAGCTGACGGATCGGTTATCTCACACGACTATATAGCTGAATGTGATCCACCGCTTAACGGCTTTTTCATAATCGACAATCCGTTTTTGAAATCTTCCCTTGATATTGCAAAGGAGATCATTGACAAATATTGTCGAAAGGAATTTGAGCGTGATGAAGGTGCAGACTACACCAACCTTTCCGAAGTCAATGTGGCATACACTACGACCGAAGATGACAAGCACGAAATTCAGGCGTATATCAACCTTGTAGACTTTCGCATTGAAACCTGTGTTGATAGCACGGTAGTTCGCACCGAACAGTACGACACCCTTGAGGACTTGACCGAGCGAGGTCTGAAAAACCTCTCCTTTAATGACCTTGTTTACCTTTCCGAAGAAGAACTTGAGCAAGTGGAAAAGGCTTCTGCTCCCGTAGTTCCTGCTTGGGAAAAGCCAAAGAAAAGCAAGATGCAGTCCTTTGACTTGCACCCTGAAATTCCAATGTCCGAGCGATACAACTTCGACCTTGCTAATAACGAGATTGAAGAAGTGAACAAAAAAGAGCGTTTCCACCGCAACTATGCGGCAATTACGGTCTTGAAAAGATGTCAGCAAGAAAACCGTTTTGCCACATCTGATGAGCAGAAAATCTTGTCGAGATATGTCGGTTGGGGCGGTATCCCCGAAGCGTTTGATGAACGTGCTGGAGCTTGGCATACCGAGTATGCGATGCTAAAAAACATCCTGACACCTGAAGAATACGACTCCGCAAGAGAAAGCACCCTGACTGCCTTCTACACTCCGCCTACGGTTATTAAAGCCGTATATAAGGCTATGGAGCAGATGGGCTTCCGTGAGGGGAATATCTTGGAGCCGTCTTGCGGTATCGGTCACTTTATCGGTATGATGCCCGACTCAATGAGCGAGAGCAAAATCTACGGCGTTGAGCTTGACACCATATCGGCGGGTATCGCACAGCAACTTTATCAAAAAACTTCTATTGCAGCACAAGGCTTTGAAGAAGCAAATCTTCCTGACAGTTTCTTTGATGCGGTTGTCGGCAACGTACCTTTCGGAGATTTCAAAGTCCCTGATAAGAGGTACGACAAGCACAAGTTCCTGATCCACGACTATTTCTTTGCGAAATCACTCGACAAATTGCGACCGGGCGGCGTTATGGCACTTATAACGAGCAAAGGCACAATGGATAAGGAAAACCCCGCAGTCCGTAAGTATATCGCACAGAGAGCTGACTTGCTCGGTGCAATTCGTTTGCCTAACAACACATTTAAGGGCAACGCCGGAACGGAAGTCGTTTCGGATATTCTTATCTTTCAGAAGCGTGACCGCCTGATAGATATTGAGCCTGATTGGGTGCATCTTGGCACAGATGAGAACGGCATACCGATGAACAGTTACTTTGTCGATCACCCCGAAATGATACTCGGTGAGATGAAGATGGTATCAGGACGGTTCGGCCCTGAACCATCTTGTGTGCCTTATGAGGGTGCAGACCTTGAAGAACAGTTGAGCGAAGCAATCGCCAACATTCACGGTGAAGTTACTGCTTATGAGGTTGACGATGAACTGACCGAAGAAGATAACTCTATCCCCGCCGATCCTACGGTTAGGAACTTCTCTTATACGGTGGTAGACGATAAAATCTACTTCCGTGAAAACTCAAGAATGACTCTGGTGGATGTTTCTGCTACCGCCGAAAATCGAATTAAGGGTATGATAACCATTCGTGATTCCGTCAGAAACCTGATTGAGTTGCAGACGGAAGATTACCCTGACTATGAGATAAAAGCCGATCAGGAGCGATTAAACACACTCTACGACACCTTTACAAGTAAGTATGGACTGCTCAATAGCAGAGCCAATACTTCGGCTTTCTCTCAGGACAGTTCGTACTCTTTGCTCTCGGCTCTTGAAATCTTGGACGATGAAGGAAACCTTGAGCGTAAGGCAGATATGTTCTTTAAGAGAACGATTAAGCCGCACACTCCCGTTACTTCGGTTGATACTTCGAGCGAAGCACTTGCCGTATCTATGGGCGAAAAAGCGTGTGTAGATATGGAATATATGTGTCAGCTTTCAGGCAAGACCGAAGTAGAAATCTACGAAGATCTAAAGGGTGTTATCTTCTTAAACCCGATGTATGGGTACGGCAACAGTACCGAAGCAAAGTATCTTATGGCTGATGAATACCTTTCCGGTAATGTCCGTGAGAAACTTGCTTGGGCGAAACGCTCCGCAGAACTCAGTCCCGAAGATTATTCAGTCCACGTGGAAGCACTTGAAAAGGTGCAGCCGAAAGACCTGACTGCAAGTGAAATCTCTGTCCGTCTTGGTGCTACTTGGTTGCCCTCTGAAATCGTTGAGAAGTTTATCTTTGAGTTCTTGGGAACACCGAGATATGCACAATGGAATATCAAACTTCACTTTTCTCAGTACACGGGAGAATGGAATATTGAGGGCAAGTCCTATGACAGAGGAAATGTCAAAGCGTACAACACCTACGGCACAAGCCGTATCAATGCCTACAAGATCATTGAGGAAACTCTGAACCTGAAGGATGTTCGTATCTTCGATTATATTGAAGAACCTGATGGTAAAAAGAAAGCCGTGCTGAACAAAAAAGAAACTGCTATCGCTCAATCGAAGCAGGAACTTATCAAGCAAGGTTTTCAGGATTGGATATGGGCAGATCCGGAACGTCGTGAGCGACTGTGTAAGCTCTATAACGAGAAGTTCAACAGTATTCGCCCCCGTGAGTACGATGGAAGTCATATCACATTCAACGGTATGAACCCTGAAATCGAACTCCGTGAACACCAAAAAAATGCGGTGGCTCACATTCTTTACGGTGGTAATACGCTCCTTGCTCACGCAGTCGGTGCAGGCAAAACTTTTGAAATGACGGCGGCAGCGATGGAGTCAAAACGACTTGGGCTGTGCAACAAATCACTCTTTGTTGTGCCGAACCACCTGACCGAACAATGGGCGGCAGAGTTTCTACAGCTCTATCCTTCGGCTAATGTTTTGGTGGCAACCAAGAAAGACTTTGAAACCAAAAACCGTAAGAGATTTTGCGGTCGAATTGCTACAGGCGACTACGATGCTATCATTATCGGACACTCACAGTTTGAGAAAATCCCTATGAGCATTGAAAGACAGAGAGCAATTCTTGAGGAACAGCTTGAGGAAGTTACTAACGGTATCGCTGACCTGAAAAGAAATCGTGGAGATAACTTCTCAGTAAAGCAATTGGAACGCACAAAGAAATCTGTCAAGCAGAAGCTCGACAAACTCAACGACCAAACCCGAAAGGATGATGTTGTTACCTTTGAGGAACTTGGCGTAGACAGACTTTTCATTGACGAAAGCCACTACTACAAAAACCTTTTCCTCTATACTAAAATGCGGAATGTCGGCGGTATCGCACAGACAGAAGCGATGAAGTCAAGCGACCTCTTTATGAAGTGTCGCTATCTTGATGAAATCACGGGCGGTCGTGGTACGGTGTTTGCAACCGGAACGCCGATCTCAAACTCTATGGTGGAACTCTATACCATTCAAAGATATTTGCAGTATAACACCCTTGTGAAAAACAATCTGCAACACTTCGATGCTTGGGCATCCACCTTTGGAGAAACCATTACGGCGGTTGAGCTGACACCTGAGGGCTATAATTTTTGAGGATGATGAAATCGTACTTTTCTAAATGAAAAAGGCGGTTTCGAGGTTGACGAAAATTT